>JAAFHK010000089.1:3750-12285 GCA_013297565.1 Cytophagales bacterium | reverse complement strand
TGCCGTTTCGATAGCCTCGATCTGCGGTTCTCGCAAGGCTTTTTTTTGTCGTATGTAGCGGATTGTATCAGTTACGGAACTCGAAGCCGAAGCTAACCATTCATTTTTTCGTTGGCGGATTATATCTTGGAACATGAAATGTGATTTTTATAATATACTCAATTAAATGTGGTTCTGTAGGGCGAACATTCTTGTTCGCCACAAAAACGGAACTTACGCAATTAAAGTCTGACCGTAGGTCTGACGCACGAAAAAGCAGTATTTAAACGTCAGACCTACGGTCAGACTTGCTTTAGTTTGCTAATTTTTCAAAATTGCGTAAGTCCTACAATTATCGGATACTTCGAGAGTGTCCGATAATCGACAATGTTTTTGTGTTTATTTTTACTTTTTAATCTGAAAAACCCTTGAAAGATTAAATCCAAAGCGGATTTCGGCTTTTAGCCAATCCGTATTGGCGGTACTAATAAAAGCCCGTTCGTTCATACCAACCGAATTGGAAAAATGCAGTTGAAAAACGTGTCCTCCTGTTTCGATGTCGAAGCCTAAAGAAAGCGGATTGGTCGAAATCTGTTTGGAAGGGTGATTGAACACGTGAAAATAATCCCAAACAAAGGCGATTCGGTTCGAAAGTTTGACTCGTCCGCCAAAACCCAAAGCAAAAAGATCGTTCGGAGTATTGGCACTTACCGTATTGGTATGTACCACAGTGGGGCTTAGTTGGGCAGTAAAGCGAGAATTAAATTTTCGTCCCAGAATAATTTGGTGATAATAACCCATTCGGCGTGCCAAAGTAGCCTCGAAATTGGGTTCGGAAAAAGGCGTACTCAAGGTATTAATGGTCAATCCGCTAACCCAGATCAGCGAAAAAGGAATGTTTTTTTTGCCTGTCGACTGCCAAAGAAGCCGATATTTCACAAAACCATCGAATTCTTTCCCAAAAGTGCTTCGCCCAAGCCCTACAGTCAAATTGGGACTAACTCCATAATCAAAACTCATACGCATCGAGGCATTGTCAAGCCCAAACAAATCCCCAATTCCACGATTGACCATACCAAAACGGTGCAAAATCCTAAAATCGAGCATTCCTTCGCCCAGCATTTCCATACTATGCCCCATGATCACTCTTGGCGATTTGAAAGCATTGAAAATTCTCTCCACGCTTTCCTTTTCGTCCAGCAAATCCAGCAGGCTTGAGGTCGTGTCAGTTTGTCCATAGGCACAGAATCCCAAAAGCCAAAAACAGACAAAAATTAGTTTTTTCATAATAGAGTTTATGAATAATTTGTGTAACGCCCTTTAGGGTGTTTGTAATTTATTGAAAATCAAGTATTTAAACGCACCCTAAAGGGTACGATACAATAGTTGTTCAGAAACTTTAATTTTTATTTTTTCAAAACTTGCCATTCAGTATTGACATGAACTTTTACCACTTCGGCAATTTTCATCATCATGAGGGTCGGCACTTTAATATTATAGTCCGCCAAAGCAACGACAAAATCGGATTTTGAACTAATTTTGCCATTTTTTACCTCAAATTCGCCTTTCGTACTCATTTCTTTGCTTACGCCATGAATGCTCATTGTGCCTGTTACTTTTACCGTATAATTCCCGTCTTTGCTCAAATTCAGGGTTTTAAATTCCTCAATTTTGCCTTTAAATGTAGCTTTTGGATATTTTTCGCTTTCCATGTAGTTTTCGTTAAAATGCTGTTGCATGAGTTTATTAGCAAAAGCAAAATCTTTGATAGCCACCTGCCATTCGAAACCACCTGTAGCGGCATCATAGACGAAAACACATTGCGTATTTTTGGCTCGTATTTGCTCAAAATCATCAAGCGTACCTTCGGCATCAAATGAAATGGTCGCATTTTGAGAAAAATAGCGATTTTGGGCTTGCATAGGCAAACCAAACACGAATAAAAGTCCTGAAAAAAGAATCAAAAATTTCTTTGACATAGGATTTTGAGAATTTAGAGGGTTATTTTTATCAAATTAACAAGATAAATAAGCACTTGTACAAAAGTGTTTGTATAAGTGTAGCATAGGCTTTAGCCTGTGATTGCTTGATTATCAATGATTTAATTACCCACAGGCTAAAGCCTATGTTACAAAAACATTTGTCATAGTGCTTATATAGAACTTACGCAATTAAAGTCTGACCGTAGGTCTGACGCACGAAAAAGCAGTATTTAAACGTCAGACCTACGGTCAGACTTGCTTTAGTTTGCTAATTTTTCAAAATTGCGTAAGTCCTAATATACTGAAACCAAATTGTTTTGTGTCGTAAAACGAAGTTCTTGTTCGTTTTTGTGGCGAACAAGAATGTTCGCCCTACAGAACTACATTTGATTGAGTATACATAAAACGTTTTCGAATTTATCTATCCAATATTGAAATCTCGACTTCCACCACACCCGCCTGAATCATGCCCAATTCTTTAGCCGCCGCACCCGACACGTCTATAATTCGCGTTTTTTTGTACGGGCCTCGATCATTAATGACCACTATAGTTTTTTGACCTGTTCGAACGTTTCGCACCTCTACTTTGGTACCAAAAGGAAGCGTAAGATGGGCAGCAGTTTTCTTGTTTTTGTCGTAAGGTACGCCGCTTGCCGTTTTGTTCCCGTGCAGTTTGTCCCCATAATACGAAGCCATGCCCTTTTCCGTCTTGCGCGTTTTGGTATCTGGTTTGGTTTCGTTTTTGGCTTGGTCGTCTTTTTCAGGAGTTTTTTGTGGTTGTGGTTTTTCTTTGAGTTTCGGTTTGTTTTTTTCTTTCGAAGTTTTCAAACTCGGCAGAGAAACATATTGACAGCCCGTAAAAAATGCAATAAAAAGCAAGATAGGTAAATATTTCATAAAAATCTGTTTTTTTGGCAAAATAAAAATCAATCAGATAATTTGCAAAGTTTTGAAAGATCAAAACGAAAATTGTATTTTTGTAGCATAAAACAAACGCAAAATCCCATGATCAAAATGTCAAAAGAATTTAAAGTAGGTCTATTATTTTTGATAGGCGGTGTCATCTTGTATTTTGGCTTTAATTTCCTCAAAGGCAAAGGTATGTTTAGCTCCGTAAATACGTATTATGTGGTTTATGACAAAATAGACGGACTTACGGCTTCGAATCCTGTCAAAGTAAATGGTTTTGGTGTGGGGCGTGTCAATGATATAACCATTTTACAGGATCAGGGCGGAAAAATCCAAGTGGAACTCGACATTGATAAAAGTCTGCGACTGAACGATTCGACCGTAGCGGTTCTGGCAAGTGATGGGGTCTTGGGCGGAAAATACATTGATCTCAAAATCAAAACTGGCTCAAAAATCAAAGAAAATAAGGAAAATCTTTTGAGTGAACACGAATTTTCGATCACAAGTACCCTCATGGACAAGGCTACGCCTATGCTCAATAATGTAGATGTGAGCATGGCACACCTCAACGCCCTGCTGATCGAATACAGAAGTTTAGGGGCTAATATGAAAAATGTCATGCTCAATGTTGAAAAACTAACAGGGCATACGGATCAGTTAGTGCTTGAAAATCAACTGAAAATCAAAGAATTGACTACAAACATGAGCAAACTTTCGGCTTCGCTAACCGAAACAGAAAAAGAGATAAAACCTACTTTGCAAAAATTGCAGACTTTTGCCGACAGCCTGAACCGCACTCCGCTACCCGCTACTGTGGCGAATGCAAACCGTTCTTTGACGGAACTCAACAAAGCACTTACGGCGATCAACCAATCTAAAGGCTCGGCTGGGAAACTCATTTACAGCGATTCGCTTTATACAAACCTAAATACTACGGTTTTGAGTTTGAACAAACTTTTTGAGGACATGAAAGCCCACCCTTCACGCTATGTGCAGTTTTCGGTTTTTGGAAAAAAAGAAAAGAAACAGTAAAAAGTTTATGAATAATTTGCGTAAGTCCCTTTAAGGTTTTTCTAATTATTTGAAAATCAATTAATTAGCCGCACCCTGAAGGGTACGATACATATTTATACTGAAACTAAAATGGTTTTGTCGTAAAACGAAGTTCTTGTTCGTTTTTGTGGCGAACAAGAATGTTCGCCCTACAGAACCAATTTGATTGAGTATATTTATAAACTCTAATAAAACAGTTTAAAATCCATTTCGTATGAAAACATTACTTTTTTGTCTATTTCTTTTTCTTCCTTTTTTGATTTTTGCCCAAACTGATCCTTTGTCGGGCAATTCTGCAAAAGTAGAAATAGAATACATTTACGACAGAGTTGATGAAATGGCTTCACCTCTTGAAGGTATTGAGGCTTTTAAAACCAATATCACAAATCGTTTGAAAGTCCCTGCCGAAGCCCAAAAACTGAAAGTTGAAGGAAAAGTATTTATCCAATTTGTTGTTGATGAAGAAGGAAATTTAGGGGAATTTACGGTTGTAAAAGGCTTAGGAGCTGGTTGGGACGAGGAAGTGTTGAGGGTTTTCCAAACATACGATAAAAAATGGAAAGCAGGAAAACAAAGAGGAAAAAATGTAAAACAGCGTGTCGTTGTGCCTGTGGAGTGTAAAATTGTAAGCTGAAAGATTAAGGTATTTTTTTGTAAAAAAATGAAATATTACTGTTTTTTATTTGTAATTTCATATTTATTTTTTCTTTCCAAACCTGTTTCGGCTCAAAAAGATTTGCCCGATTACGACAGCGTACCCATGTTGCTTACCAACATGGCAGTCCAGATCGAATGCACGGAAGGAGTAAATAATTTGTATAATTTCAAGTTCGATTTGGCGGAAAGTCAGTTCAATTTCCTCAAAAGGCGTTATCCCAAACACCCTCTGCCGTATTTTTTGATTGCTCTTAATGAATGGTGGAAAATAACTCCCAACATAGATGTCGAGAAATATGATCAAAAATTCTTGTCCTATTTGGATAGTTCGATTGTGATGGCGGAGGATTTGTTTGACCAAAACAAAAAAAACAAGGAAAAACACATAGAAGCCGCATTTTTTTTGGCGGCGGCGCATGGTTTCAAAGGTCGTTTGTTTGCTGAACGAAAAAGTTGGACAAAAGCCACTTTCGAAGGCAAACGCGCTTTGAAATTTATGGAAGTTGCCAGCGACCAGAATGATTTAAGCCCCGAATTTTTGTTTGGAGATGGTTTGTATAATTATTTTGCGGTTTGGGTGCCAGAAAATTATCCTATTTTAAAGCCTGTTTTGTGGTTTTTCAAAAAAGGAGATAAGAAAAAAGGCATCGAACAACTCGAAAAAGTGGTCAAAGAAGGATTTTATACCCGCACCGAAGCGCAGTATTTCCTTATGCGAATTTATGGAAATGACGAAAAAGAGGACGAAAAAGCCTTCCAAATTGCCCAATATTTGTACGAAACCTATCCTGACAACGGCTATTTTCACCGCTATTATGCCCGAATGCTTTTTGCGCGCGGGCAATTATTTGAGTTAGAAAAAGTGGGGCAAAAGATTTTGGATAAAATAGACCAAAAATACGCAGGTTACGAAGAAATTAGCGGACGTTATGCGGCGTATTATTTGGCTTATATCCATCGGATTCGTTATCAGGATTTCGCTAAATCCAAAATTTATTACCAAAAAGCAGTCGAATTTTCGGAAAAAACCAAAGACTTCGAGGCAGGTTATTATTTGTATTCTCTTTTGGAATTGGCTAAAATGGACGAAAAAGAGGAGAAATTGGACGAGGCAATCCTAAAATGTGAAAAAATAATAGACAAAGCCGAACGCAAAAATCCCGCTTACCAAGAAGCCAAAAGCATGAAAGAAAATCTAAAAGACAAGAAAAAGAAGAATAAAAAGAAGAAAAAATAAGACTTCGTTTTCGTTTTACATTTGCTTGAACTTTTGATATACTGAAGCTAAATAGGTTCGTGGCGAACAAGAATGTTCCCCGTACAAATCCATTCGTTGATTGAGTATAAAAAGAAAAAAATCCTTAAAACACCATGAATCCATTCCAAAATACCATTTCAGGCGCAAAATGTGAGGGTTTGCAGGGAAATTTTACTTGGCAAAGTCCCTCGAACATTGCTTTGGTCAAATATTGGGGCAAACGCCCTGTGCAGTTACCCCAAAATCCTTCTATTAGTTTTACTTTGAGCAAGGCTTTTTCGGAAACTCGCATCGAGTTCGAGGTCGGCGGAGCAAACAAAGGAATCGCGAACATTCAATTTGCTTTTGAAAACAAAGAAAATGAGGCTTTTCGCAAAAAAATCATGGCTTTTTTCCAGTCTGTAGTTTCGGCTTTTCCTTTTTTGTCTGAAATTTCTTTACGTATCCATTCCTTCAACTCTTTTCCTCATTCGGCGGGCATTGCGTCTTCGGCTTCGGGCATGAGTGCATTGGTTTTGGGTTTGGTGCAGATCGAGCAAATTTTACGAAAAAATACCCATATTGAGCCTTTAAACGAGGCTGATTTTCTGAAAAAAGCCTCTTATTTCTCAAGAATGGCTTCGGGGAGCGCCTGCCGTTCGGTTTATGGAGGATCGGTGCTTTGGGGTAAAACTTCGGCTTTGCCTAATAGTTCGGACGATTTTGCTATGCCTGTGCCTTCGGTTCATGCCAGTTTTGAGGATTTTCAGGATACGATCTTGATTGTGAGCAAAGCCGAAAAAAGCGTTTCGAGCCGCGCAGGACATAGTTTGATGGATTCACACCCTTTTGCGGATATTCGCTACCAAACTGCCCAACATAATATAAGTCTTTTATTGGAAATTTTGCGAAGCGGAGATTTGGAAAAATTTGTGGAATTGATTGAAAATGAGGCACTTAGTTTGCACAGTTTGATGATGACTTCCAGTCCTTCGGTTTTACTTCTACAAGGCGGAACGATTGAAATGATCCATCGGATTAGGCGGTTTCGAGCTGAAACAAAAATTCCTGTAAGTTTTACGATTGATGCGGGTCCCAATATTCACCTCTTGTACACACGAAGCGACCAGAAAACAGTCAAATCGTTTATAGAAACCGAATTAAAACCTCTGTGCCAAAATGAACAGCTGATTTTTGATGAGGTAGGGAAAGGAGCTACTTTAAAAGAAGAAAAGTAGCATTTTTCTAACTTATTGGTAATGAACTAACTATACATTTTTCGAGACTATCCTGCCAATGCGGAATTTCCAAGTCTGTTGTTTTTTTCCAATGACTTTTGTCCAAAAGGCTAAAAACAGGGCGTTTGGCAGGAGTAGGATAGGCTTCCGTTCGAATCGCTTTAAGATGAATCGGTTTGCGCGCCAACCGAAAAATAGCCTGTGCAAAATCATACCAAGAAGCAAGCCCTTCATTGCTGTAATGAAAAATACCATTTATAGGCTTTTTTTCCCAAATTTCAATTAATTTTAAAATCCCTTCCGCCAAATCTTGGGCAAAAGTAGGAGTCCCAATCTGATCCGCCACTACGCCAAGTTCGGTTTTGGTTTCAGCCAGACGGAGCATAGTTTTCAAAAAATTATTGCCAAACATCGAATACACCCAAGCCGTCCGAACGATAATACTTTGTGCATTTTGTTCCAAAATACCTACTTCGCCCATGCGTTTGCTTTTTCCATAAATACCAAGCGGGTTTGGCAGATCGGATTCGGTATAAGCCGTATTTTTTTGCCCATCAAAGACGAAATCGGTCGAAAGATGAATGAATTTTATGCCAAAATTTTGACAAGATTTTGCCAAAAAAATAGGCATTTCGGCGTTCAGTTGGTAGGCTTTTTCGGGTTCGCTTTCTGCTTTATCCACTGCGGTATAAGCCATCGTATTGATGCAATAGTCAATTTGATTTTGTTCCAAAAACTCCAAAACTGCCTTTGAATCAGTCAAATCAAGCCTTTTTGAATCGGTAAAAAGAAAACGAAAAATTGGGCTGTTTTGGCTCAAGAAATGAAAAGTTTGCCCTAACTGCCCGCTTCCTCCTGTTATCCAAATGGTTTTCATGGGTTTGTAATTATTTTGTTTTCTACTTATTCTATCACTAAAGTTTTCAAATTGGTAAATGCCCTGATTCCTTCCGCCCCAAGTTCGCGCCCATAGCCCGATTTTTTTGTGCCTCCAAAAGGTAATCTTGCGTCCGAACGCACCAAAGAATTGATAAAAACCGATCCTGCTTCTATTTGTCTTGCTATTTTTTCTGCCCTTTCCCGATCTTCCGACCAGACTGAAGCCGCCAAACCGTAACGATTTTGGTTTGCTAAACGGATCATTTCCTCCTCGTTTTGTACCACAAAAATAGCCGCCAAGGGTCCAAAAGTTTCCTCCTCAAAAACACTCATCTGTGCCGTATTTGCCTTTAGCAAGGTAGCTTCGAAAGAACAGTTTTCGACCGATCCACCCCAAATTTTCTTTGCTCCAGCTTTGATTGAGCTTTCTAACTGTCGATCCAAATTTTCTGCCAAATCAAGCCTTGCCAAAGGTGCAAGCGTAGTATTTTCATCATTGGGATCGCCTAATTGATATTTTTGCAAATTTTCAAGCATTTTTTGCGTAAAAATTTCTGTATTTTCCTTTGTTACCAAAAAACGTTTGGCAGAAATGCAAGTC
>JAAFHK010000089.1:0-3740 GCA_013297565.1 Cytophagales bacterium | reverse complement strand
CAAAACCAAAAAAGGATCAGAACCGCCCAATTCCAAAACACTTCGTTTGACCAGTTTTCCAGCTAAAGCCCCAACTGCCATACCTGCCCGTTCGCTACCCGTAAGCGTAAGGGCTTGGACAATGTTTTCATTGGCAAGATACTCAATATCAGCAACTTCCATGATCAAAGATTGGAAAACGCCTTCAGGATAACCCGCTTCCAAAAACAGTTTTTCGATAGCCAAAGAACAACCGCAAACATTAGGGGCGTGCTTGAGCATGGCTACATTTCCAGCCATCAAACTTGCCGTTGCGAAACGAAAAACCTGCCAAAATGGAAAATTCCAAGGCATAATTGCCAAAACACAACCTATAGGTTCATAAATAATTTTGCTCAAAAAAGGAGTATCTTGAATCTGATCGGTTACTAAATGTTCGCCTTCGAGGGCATAATACTGGCAAACGGTCGAGCATTTATCGATTTCGGAGCGCGCCTCAACAATGGTTTTGCCCATTTCGGAGGTGATCAAACGCGCTAAGGTTTCGCGCTGCGCCTTGAGCAAGGCGCTAAGTCGCAACAAGAGATCGCTACGAAAAGCAAAACTTGTTTTTCGCCATGAAGTGTAGGCTTTTTCAGCATTTTGGATTTTTTTGTCCAGTTCTAAACGCTTCAAAAGAGGATATTCATGGATAATTTGCAGAGAATAGGGATTGATAGATTGGAAAATAGGGGACATTGGGCGCTTGTTTTTATGGTTTTTTCAAAAAATACATTTTTGAATTGTCGGGCGAAAGTCGGTAGTTTTGTTTTAAAAGTGGAATTTTATTGAAAAGAGAAGGAACTACTCCTGCTTGGTCTATAATTATTTCAGGTTTTTCAGTCAGCAGGTTTTGATACACTGCGATAATGGGTTCATATTTGTCCAAGTTTTCAAAATGCTTTTTTGCCAATTCCCAGTTCAAATAAGGAGTAGCTAATTGGTTTTGGTAATAATATTCGATGGCATTGCCCAGCACTACGATTTTTTTGTTTTTTGGGATATTTTTGGTATTTACCCCGATTTTTAGGTGATCAAAACTTAGATATTCTTTCAAGTCGCCCATTTCATAAAAACTGGCGTAACTCATGCCCAAAACACCCAAAGACAGAAGCCAAAGCGCAATTTCGGCTCTGATCCGTTTCCGATTGAGCAGAAAATAATAAGTTATGAAAAAAGCAAACATGGGGGCTAACAAGATAAGCCGATAAGTAGCAAATTGGTACACGAATAGAAAACTTAAGGCAGCACAAATTGCCCAAACATTCATAAGTCGATGGCAGTTGTCCTGAAAATTGATAAAACGCTGTTTTCCAAAAATTTTAAAAAGCGAAAGCAACCAAAAGAGCGCAGGAAAACCCAAAAGTAAAATAACTGAACTAAGGTCAAGCAAAGAATCCGTTCTGAAATCAAATACATTGAAACAATAATGGACTAAAAATAGCCAAAAACTCCCCTGCCACTCATAATAAAAACCCACCAATAGCAAAACTAAACTAAAACCATAAGCCAAAAGTAAAATCTGGCGGGGCGTTACTGACCCAAAAAGCAAAAAGCCTAACAAAATAAATAAGACAAAAAATACAAACGAAAGATCGAACATGACCATTATACCAACCAAAAGACCAATATTGAATATTTTTTCATCACTACTCGAATCCTGTAAGGAAATAATGCTCCGAAAAATGATATGCAGAAAAGTAAGTGCAAGGAGTGTAGGTGAAAGCACCAAACAATCAAAACTTAGCAAGGCAAAAAGCACGTACAAAAAAGCGGGAAGGTAGTTTTTTTCGCTGTAAAGGTCGCGCCGAATGAGTAAAGCATTGAAAGTGGCGGCTTGGACAAAAACTAAAAACATGGCAATGAGATGATGTGCCAAAATATTTTTTCCAAAAATTTCGTGTAAAAACCAATAAAATCCCGCAAAAAAAGGAGGTATATTGTCCCAGATATCGATGTATAGCGTTCCGCCTAAAGCCATTTTTTCACCAACCGTAAGCCAATTCACTTCGGGTAGTGTAAGCGTTTGCTCAAGTAAATAAGGCAATCTGCCGATTACTAAAAACAAAAAAACGGCGATCAGACGCAAGGGATCGTTGATACGGAAAAAGGAAAGCATAGTTTTGGTGCAGAAAACAAAAATTAGGTTTGACAAATAACGGATAAAAAATTGGAAAAACAAAAAGCAAACCTTTGACTTTACACAAACGTTATAGCTTGCATGAAACGATTACACCTGTTTGAGTGGGAGGATTTTAGTTGGTATCCCAAAGCCGTACGTGAAGGTCAGACTGATTTTTTAAGATTTCTGATCGAGTTTTTCGTAGTTTATAAGCCCATTATGCCCATTTTGGCTCTGGCAATCCAAAAAGCAGGAAGCAAGCGTCTGGTCGATTTTTGTTCGGGTGGAGGCGGGGCTGTGCTTGCCCTGTGGAAGTATTTTCAAAGCGTCCAAGAGTTTCGCTTTCGGGCTGTTTTGTCTGATCTCTACCCAAACTATGCTACTTTTCGGCATCTTTCAGAAATTACAAAGGGCGACATTACTTTTTTGGAGCAATCCGTAGATGCGAGCAATCCTGAAGATATGCCTACAGATTTCAAAGGGTTTTATACTTTTTTCAATAGTTTTCACCATTTCGAGCCTCAAAAAGCAAGGTCTATTTTGCAAAATACGGTCGAAAAGGGCGCTCCGATTGGCATTTTTGAACCTATGGAAAAATCCCTTTGGCAAATCATCGCTAATAGCCTTGTTTTGATCATTTTGCCTTTCGTAGTGATGCCTTTTCTCAAACCTTTTAGTTTCCAAAAACTGTTTTTTACCTATATTTTGCCCCTCATTCCTTTTTGTTTGTGGTGGGACGGCATGGTGTCGGTTTTGCGTTTGTACTCCCCAAAAATGATGTTGGACATGGCAGAACAAATTGATAATCAACATTATACATGGCAAGCGGGTACAGCTTCGCATTTTTTTGGGAAAGTAACTTACCTAATTGGAATCCCAAAAATAACGACCGACTATGCACACGCCACGCAAACAGCAGGTTGATTGTTTGATCAAAAATGTAATTTATACTCAATCAAAATTGCTTTTGTACGGCGAACATTCTTGTTCGCCACAGAAACGAACAAGAACTTCCTTTTATGTGAAAACCATTTTATTTTGAGTATATAAGCCATTTTTTACTCAAAAACCCGCAACCAGCAGTCCAAACTATCCGTCATCAAATGCCACAAACAGCCAATTCCTATGAATCGCGTTTTTGGAAAAAAGAGCAGAACACCATACAAGCCCGCCGCCCACAAGGTATGCAAAGGGTGAAAACCAATACTACAGCGGTTGGGGTCGAAGATGGGATTTGCCAAGAGATGATCCAAATCAATGAGCATAGTAGCTAAAAACTGGTAATAAACCATTTTCCACTTTTTTGGGAAAAACAGTTTTGCTCCAAGCGCAGGAACAAGAAAATGACAAGCATAATGCAAAACAGGTCTTAGAAAAATCATGAAAATTCGTATCCTTTAGTAGAGTTTCTGAATAAATCTGTAGCATACCCTTTAGGGTGTGCTAATATAGTGATTTTCAGACTATTAGAAAACACCCTACGAGGGACTTACGCATTTATTCATAAACTTCAGTGTATTTGGATTCCAAAAGATAGGCGGATCGGATTCTGCGGCATACCCCTTGATAGTTCTGCATTTGCCGCCGCACCTTGCAAAGT
>JAAFHK010000088.1 GCA_013297565.1 Cytophagales bacterium | reverse complement strand
ATTGCGGTTCTTGAAAAATCATGGCTATTTCACCACCTCTGATATGTCGCATATCAAAAGATGGCAGTTTGAGCAGATCAACAGTACCTAAAGTAGGCGAATGAAAAAGAATTTCGCCTGCAACGGCTTTGCCTGTTTTGCCCAAAAGTCCTAGAATCGTAAGTGCGGTTACTGATTTACCCGATCCCGACTCACCCACAATGCCCATCGTTTCGCCTTTTGGAACTTTAAAACTTACGTTTTCGATGGCTATTTTTTCGCCGCGTTCGCTTTGGAAAATAACCGTTAAGTTATTGATTTCCAATATGTAAGATTGTGTATCGTTTGTTTCAGCCATTGTCTTTCAGTTTTTGTAACCTTGTAAAACGCCCTTTAGGGTGTTTGTATTTGTCGCACCCTGAAGGGTACGCTACAGAATTATTTTTATCCTTTAATTTTTTTTACAAAACTATGAACCGAATTTTGTAAATCTTGCGGGTTCAAGTTTTTGATGAAAGCACTCCCAATAATTGCCCCTTTGCTATAACTACACGCCGTTTGAAAAGTTTTTTGATCCGAAATGCCAAAGCCGATCAAGATCGGATTTCGAAGTTTCATATCCTTCAGGCTTTCAAAGTATTTTTCCTGATCGGCATTGATTCCTGTTTTTGCCCCTGTTGTCGAAGCTGAAGAAACGGCATACAAGAAACCTTTACTTTCTTTGTCCAAAGTTTGTATTCTTTCTTGAGAAGTTTGGGGAGTAATCAAAAAAATAGGGTATAAATTGTACTTTTCAATAATTGCTTTATATTCTCTTTGATAGACTACCAGAGGAATATCGGGAATAATCAAGGCATCAAAACCCACTTCGGCACATTTCATACAAAATTTTTCAAAACCGTATTGCAAAGCCTGATTCACATAGCCCATAAAAACCAAAGGTAGTTCAGTTTTGGGACGCAAAACGGCAATTTGCTCGAAAAGTAAGGCTAAAGTCATACCATTTTGCAAAGCAATTTTATTGCTCTCTTGGATAGTTTCCCCATCGACCAGCGAATCGGAAAAAGGCATTCCCACCTCGATCAGATCAGCCCCAGATGCTTCGAGAGCCAATATAACTTCTTCAGTATTTTCGAGTTTGGGATAACCCGCCGTAAAATAAATGGAAAGAATTTTATCCTTTTTGGAAAAAACCTTGTCGATTCTATTCATGTTTTTCGAAAAATATTCTTTTATACTCAAAATAAAATGGTTTTCACGTACAAACGAACATTCTTGTTCGGTTTCTGTGGCGAACAAGAATGTTCGCCGTACAAAAGCAATTTTGATTGAGTATAGTGTATTAAGAAAAATACGTTCTACAAACTTGACTACCAAAAATAGAGTAAATTTATGGAAAAAACCTATTCTTGCGTAGAAATCAGTTTGAATTACCTAATCGTTTGCCACCATCTTTTTTGCGGAAGCAAACTATCCAGCACTATAGGTTCGCCAATAATGGGCGTAAGTAGCGTAACGCTCTCTTTATCAGCCTTTTGGCTAATGCGTTCGGCGGGTTCTTTCCAAGCGTGCAAGGCAAGCGTAAATTTTCCCCAATGGATCGGCATGAGGGCTTTCCCTTTCAAATCAAGATGTGCCTGTACGGTTTCTTCGGGCATCATGTGGATTTTTGACCAAAAAGTATTGTACTGCCCTGTTTCCATCATAGCCAGATCGAATGCTCCGTATTTTTCGCCAATAGCCTTAAAATGTGTTCCATAGCCCGAATCTCCGCTAAAATAAATGCTGGCTCTTGGGCTTTTGATGACATAAGAAGCCCAAAGGGTTTTGAAACGGTCGCCGAGTCCGCGTCCAGAAAAATGGCGGGCAGGCGTAGCAACCAGCAAAATTTCTGGACTTACCTGTATTTCGTCCCACCAATCGAGTTCTGTAAGTTTGGTTATGCCCCATTTGCGGAGATGGGAACCCACTCCAAGCGGTACATAAAAATGCGAAACGCGGTCTTTCAAAGCTATAATACTCTCATAATCAAGGTGATCGTAATGATCGTGGGAAATCAAAACAAAATCAATCGGAGGCAGATCATCAATTTTATAAATATCCGTTCCTTCGAAACGTTTTGAGCCAAAATACTGCACAGGTGAGGTTCGTTCGCTAAAAACAGGATCGATCAAGATATTTTTTCCTTCCATCTGGAGTAAAACCGTAGAATGACCAAACCATGTAACTTTAGCTTTTGGAATTTCTTGATAGGCTAAAGGATTTTTGACAGAAGGAATCGTTTCCTGTGGAGCGCGCAAAACAGTATCCGTAAAATACATTTTGAGCAGTTTCCAATAAGACATTTCAGGCGATTCGACCGTAGTTTTTTCTAAATTTTGAAAAATACCCTCCTTGTAATTGCTTGATTTGCTAACTCGTTCCAAATCCTCGCCTTTTGGGGCTTGCCCAAATGAGGCTTGCTGAACAAAAATAAAAGTGCTTACAGCCAAAACCAAAACAAACACCAATAAAAAAATAAACATTTTTTTGATAATTTTCATGTTAAAAATAGCTTTATAGATATTGCCATTTAAAGCCCAAATATACAAAAATATTCGTATGTTTGTGAGTTGCGATTATGGTAATCAGGATTTTGAGGATTTTATAATTTTTGGGATAACAGCTGAACCTCATTTTTTTTATTTTCTTGAAAATCAGGCTGTTAAATCGTGAAAATCCTGATTCAGAAACTACCACCCAATCCCATAATCCTCACCATGATTGCTCGAACCGCCCCAAAAAGTCCCATGTTCCCAATCGAAATAAATGGCATTGACGGGACCGCTTGTGCGTTCTTGATAGCCCAGTTTGTAACCCATGCGGCTTAGTTCCTTCCGAGTCCATGCGGGCATGGCTTCGTTCAGGATTAGCGAACCTACAGCTTTTTCGTGCTTGCCAAAACTCGAATACATTTGGTAGGTTTTAAAACTTGGGGCTTCGGTAGCTTCCTGAACGGTCATATTGAACTCGACCATGTTCAGAAAAAACTGTATCAATAATTGGTCTTGCTCATCTCCCGCTTGTTTGGCAAAAGAAAGATACGGTTTTCCGTCTTTCAGCGCCAGCGAAGGCGTAAGCGTAACTCTTGGGCGTTTTCCCGCTTCGACCACATTAAAAGGGTTTTCTTTTGCGTCCAAAACGAACGATTGCATACGTTGGCTCATGCCGATTCCCGTATTTCCTGCAATGCAAGCGGGAATCCAACCACCACTTGGCGTAATCGATACTACCCAACCCTCTTTGTCCGCCGCCTCTACGGTCGTAGTCCCTGCCGCAAATTCTTCCAAAAATTGCTTATCCAAAACGTCTTTTATAGGTTTAAAATCCACTTTCGAAGTTCCCCAATTTTTCAAAAGCTCCATATACGGATTGGGTTTTCCCTCGAAACCGTAGGGATCGCCTGGGCTTGCTTTGGGATCGTTCTGATCAGGATTTATCAGTTTGCTTCGTTCTTTGGCGTATTCTTTCGAAAGCAACACTTTCATAGGTGCTTCGCCAAAAGCGGGATCGCCGTAGTAAAAATCCCTGTCGGCAAATGCCAAATTCATGGCTTGGTAAAGCGTGTGAATGTACCGAGTCGAATTGTAACCCATGCTTTTCAGGTCAAAATTTTCCAAAATATTCAATGTTTGTAGCATGGCGGGACCCTGTGTCCATTGTTGCAATTTATACACTTCGATTCCTTTGTACGTCGACATCACAGGTTCTTCGATCTTTACTTTCCAACTGGCAAGGTCTTGTTCGGTTATCAAACCGCCTTGTTCTTGGCAAGCTCTCGCAAATTCTTTGGCGATGTCGCCTTTATAAAAACGGTCATAAGCGGCATAGATCGCTTCTTTTCGTGTTTTTCCTTTTTTCAAAGCCGCCTGCTCCGTTTCTACCAATTTTCTCAAGGTTTCCAATAAATCTTTTTGCACAAAAATTTCGCCTGCGTGCGGGGCTTCTCTTTTTTCACCCAAATGCGGCAGAAATACCTTTTTCGAATATTCCCACTGTTTGATTTGGTCTTTTCCGCGCTCGATGGAATTAGCAGTTTGTGCCTCAATCGGATACCCTTCAGCCATTTGCATAGCAGGAGCAAGGACATCTTTGAGGCTCATCGTGCCGTATTCGGCAAGCATGGTCATCAGTCCGCCTGCCGTTCCTGGGGTTACTGCCGCCAATGCCCCGTATTCGGGAGGGTATTTCATGCCTTTATTTTTGAAAAAATCGGCAGTGGCGCCCGTTGGCGCTACGCCCAAAGCATTGATGGCAATGACTTTTTTGGTTTTGGGATTGTAGATTAAAGCCTGCGTTTCACCGCCCCAGCTCAAAACGTCCCACATGGTACAGGTTGCGGCGAGCATGGCACAGGAAGCATCAATAGCATTTCCGCCCTTTGCAAAAATCATAGCTCCTGCCGTAGCCGCCAAAGGTTTGCCCGTAACTGCCATCCAATGCCGTCCATGCAAAGGAGGTTTTTGGGTTGTTACAGGAAGATTATTAAAAGATTGGGCATAAAGAAATTGGGAAAAAAAGCCCAAAAAAGTAAGTGTAAAAATGTGTTTCATAAGAAAAATATTAAAAAAATTCGATAGTTATTCAGAATTTGTAATCCTATTTGGGTAGTGTAAATATGTAATGTTATGAATAAAATATTGCGTAAATTTACAAAAATATTTCCAAACTCATACCTTGTGCTTTTCTAAACACATTTTAAAGACCATTGCCGAAGTAAAATTTGAGGTTTTCTCCTTCATTTCTATCTTTTTCAAAAAAAATAGTATTTTTGTTGTCAAATATTCTAAAAAAATCAATGACATTACACAATCACACAACTTTGGAACACGACCAAATGCAAAAAACAGAATCGATCAGTTATAAAATTGTCCTTCGCAATTTTACCATCGAGGACTACGAAGACATGAAAGAAGCCATGACGGAAGCCTACATGGGCATGGCGGGGCAGAGTTGGACAAAAAACCAAATCAGAAAACTGCTTAGTAAATTTCCCGAAGGGCAACTTTGCGTAGTCGTAAATGGCAAAGTGGTCGGTTGTGCATTTTCGATTATTGTTGATTATAAGCGTTTTGGGGACAATCACACCTATTTGCAGATCGTAGATGATTATAAATTTGGTACGCACGATTCCGAAAATGGTGATGTGCTATACGGAATTGATGTTTTTATTCACCCTGACTCCCGAGGTTTGCGTCTGGGACGGCGTTTGTATGATGCCCGCAAAGAACTCTGTGAAAATCTAAGCCTCAAGGCAGTCGTAGCGGGCGGGCGAATCCCCAATTACGCCAAATATGCCGAAGAATTTTCGCCCAAACAGTACATAGAAAAAGTAAAACTCAAGGAAGTTTTTGATCCGATCTTGACTTTCCAACTCTCGAATGATTTTCACGTAAAAAAAATTCTTCAAAATTATTTGCCCGAAGACGAGGATTCGCGCTCTTTTGCGACTTTGATCGAATGGAACAATTTGTATTATGTTGAAAATGAGAAACTTATCAATGCCAAGCCTTCGGTAGTGCGTTTGGGTTTGGTGCAATGGCTCATGCGGAGTGTGCATAGCCTTGACGCTTTGGTGGAACAAATGGAGTTTTATGTTGATGTTTTGAGTGATTACGAAGCCGATTTTATTCTTTTTCCAGAATTGTTCAACGCCCCTTTGATGGCAAAATACAACGATTTGCCCGAATCAGAGGCGATCCGTATGCTTGCCCGCTATGCCGAACCGCTTTATAAACGCTTTGCCGAATTTGCCGTAACCTACAATGTGAATATCATTACGGGCAGTATGCCCTATATGGAAAACGGCAAATTGTATAATATTTCCTACCTCTGTCGGCGTGACGGTACTTCCGAAGCCCACCGCAAAATCCACATTACTCCCGCCGAATCCCATTATTGGGGCATGATTGGTGGTGATCAGATCAAAGTTTTTGATACAGATTGCGGGCGAGTGGGTATTTTGATTTGCTATGATGCCGAATTTCCCGAACTTTCGCGCCTCTATGCCGAACAAGGCGTTGATATTTTGTTTGTACCTTTCCTGACCGACACCCAAAACGGTTACAATCGGGTTCGCCTCTGCGCTCAAGCGCGCGCTGTCGAAAACGAATGTTACGTAGCCATTGCAGGTTGTGTGGGCAATCTGCCAAAAGTGCAAAATATGGACATTCAATATGCCCAATCTGCCGTTTTTTCGCCTTCTGATTTTGCCTTTCCGACCAACTCGACCGTTGCCGAAGCCACTCCAAATACCGAAATGACCATTATTGCAGACGTGAATTTGGATTTGCTAAAAGAGTTGCGTTCGCATGGAAGCGTTACCAATATGCTCGACCGCCGAACCGATTTGTATTCCGTAACTTTGTTACCTAAAAAAGAAAATACAGAAATTTAATCACCCAATTATGTCGACTTTTAGCAGAAGAAATTTTATCAATACACTGGCGGCAAGTGTAGCCAGTGTGCCTTTTTTGATGTCCCAAAATGCAACAGCGAAAGAAATGGAAAATCCTAAAGCGGTGATTCCAAAAAAATTAAAAGCGGGTGATACTATAGGTTTGATAAGCCCTGCGGGAGCAGTCTATGAAAATGAGCCTTACGATATTGCTATCGAATCTTTGCAGGCTTTGGGCTTCGTGGTCAAAGAAAGCAAACATTTAAGGGCGCGCTACGGGCATTTTGCGGGAACAAACGAACAGCGAATCGAGGAAATCAACACCATGTTTGCCGATCAAAGCGTGCATGGCATTTTGGCATTGCGAGGCGGATCGGGCTGTAACCGTTTGGTTGATGGCATCGATTATGAAATTATCAGGAAAAATCCTAAATTTTTTGGTGGATTCAGTGATTTAACCACCTTGATAAATGCCATTTATGCCAAAACAGGCTTGGTAACTTTTCATTCTTTGATGGGAACTTCCGAATGGAACGAGTTTAGTGTGGATTCTTTCCGAAAAGTAGTCATGAACGGCGAAGCCCTAACTTATCAAAATCCGAAAGAAAAAGGCGGTTTGCTTACCCAAACTACCGACCGAATCCGCACAATCAACAAAGGAAAAGCAACAGGAGTTTTGGTAGGCGGCAATTTGGCGGTTTTGACTTCTCTGGTCGGAACTCCATATTTACCAGATTTTAAAGGAGCAATCTTGTTTTTGGAAGAAATAAACGAACAAATTTACCGCGTAGATCGCATGATTTCGCAACTCAAATTGGCAGGAATCCTAAACCAAGTAGCGGGAATCGTCATTGGCAAATTCACAGGCTCTGATCCCGAAAAAGGTTACGGAACGCTTACGCTTGACGAAGTTTTTGATGATTATTTTAAAAACCTAAAAATTCCTGTTTTTTCAGGACTTTCTTTTGGGCATATTCGCAACAAATTCACGATTCCTGTTGGGATCGAAGCCGAAATGGACGCTGAAGCAGGCACTATTCGCTTGCTAAGACCTGCGGTGGTTTAATAAAAATAGTTTTGTTTCAAATCTCAATCATGAACCTTCAAAAAATACAATTTATTTTCCTTTGGATTTTGGTCATTGCCCTTTTGGGCGAACGTTTGTATTCCCTTATGCCCCAAAATGAAAATGGGACAGACAAGGCGAATGTTTCGATTCCTCTTTTTTCCAAAAACAATTACCGTTTCGAACGCATCAAAGAAGCCGATTTTTGCGGTGAAAAAACCCCGTTGGAAGACAGTGAAGTGGCAGAAAAACTGGATCGGGAACTGGTCATGAATGCTTATTGGCAATCCAATACGGCTTTGGTCATCAAGCGATCAGGAAAATGGTTTGGGCAGATCGAGCCTATTTTGAAGGCGGAAGGCGTGCCAGACGATTTCAAATATTTGATGGTCATAGAGAGTGCGGTCATGAATGACGTTTCGCCTGCTGGAGCAACAGGTTTTTGGCAATTTATGGAAAAAACGGCACAAGAATACGGTTTGGAAGTCAATGAGGAGGTAGATGAACGCTACAATCCACTACGTTCGACCCAAGCGGCGTGCGCCTATTTGAAAACGGCTTACGGAAAATTTGCGAATTGGACAAATGTGGCGGCTTCGTACAATATGGGCATGGCTGGGCTGATGCGAGAACAGCGAGAACAGCAAAAACTTTCCTATTACGACCTCTACCTCAATCGGGAAACTTCGCGCTATGTGTATCGGATTTTGGCTTTGAAGGAAATTATGCAAAACCCAAAAAAATACCATTTTGATATGCAAGACGAGGATTTGTACAAACCCGAAAACACCCGAAAAGTTGTAGTTACGGCAAGTATCAAAGATTTGGTGAGTTTTGCCCTCGAACAAGGCACGACCTACAAAACCCTGAAAACCCTGAATCCTTGGCTTCGGAAACAACAACTTACGATCCGCAAACCGAACCAACAATACGAAATTCTCTTGCCAAAAAATTAGGTTTATGTCCAATTCTGCGTATTTATTAGGCTTTTTTGCTTTGCTTGTGCCTTTGGTTTTACATTTCCTGAACCGACAGCAGGCTCCGCTTGTGCGGATCGGGAGTATTCAATGGCTCAAAAATACGCCTATTGCGCGCGCCCAAGAAAGTACGCAGGGTTTCCAAAATTTTTGGTTATACCGTTTTACCCAACGCCGTTTGTGGTTTTTGCGAAGTCTGATTTTGGTTTTTGTGGTGCTAATTTTGGCTGACGTGCTTTTAGAAATGCCTTTTTTTGAAAAAAAACAGCAAAAATGGCTTTTGATCAGCCCTGCACTTGCCCAAAACGAAAAAGCCCTTCGCACCCTCGATTCCTGCCAAAAACTCGATTACCAAATTCGTTGGTTTGCCGATCAATTTCCCGATTATTCAAATAAAAATTTTGCGCAATTATCAGACACTTCAAAAATTTCCGACAAATCCTTTGAGGTTAATTACTTCGCATTATTAGAAAAATTATATTTCCAAAAAAACGAATTTGAAACGGCAATCGTCCTGCTCGATCCTCTGCAAAGAAAATTCAGAACCGCCCAACAGACTTGGGAAATAAACGAAACCGATTCCGCCAAAATCAAAATCATGCCCGTTTTGCCTTCCGAAAAACCCCGAACCGAATTGGTAAAGGCTTATTTTGCAGAACCTTCGAGTTTGTATTTGTTTTGGGTATTCAGCGAACCTACAGCTAATCGGTTCATAATCAATCGTTTGAAAACCAATTTGGAAAAAAAACTATTACAGGACAGTATTTTGGAAAAAGTCGAAATTTTCCAAAAAGAAGGAAATTGGTTTGCCAAAAAACCTTCAGAAAAAGCCATTTTGATTGAGAAAAAGCAAGTCAAAAAGATAGACATAATCCACGATTCTAAAAATACGGACGAGGCAGTTTATGTCCAAAAAGCGCTCGAAACAGTGCAGATTTTTGCTGAACAGCCTTTGGAAATTACTTTGAAAACCGCACCTTACAATCCCCTCTCCTTGGGGGCAGGGGGCGGGATAATTATTTGGCTTTCGTCCCAGAAAGTGCCTGTTTTGGCGGATACGAACCTTGTTGTTTTTGAGAGCAAAACAGGAAAAGTATTGAATCAAAAAAGCCAAATTTTGGAAGAAAAACAAGAAAAAGGCATTTTGTTGAAAAAAGCAGAAGTTTTGGAAAAAGGGCGAAATGTTTGGGAAAACAGCGAAGGAGAAGCGATACTGCTCGAAACCTCACCAAAACGGTACGTTTTTTATAGCCGTTTCCGACAAGATTGGGGAGATTTTGATCGGGTTTTGCCTCGTTTTTTCTTAAAATTGCTCACGAAAAACGAAGAATTAATTTTGGAAAATGATCAACTCATGATCGATCCTTTGCAGTTAAAACCTGTTTTTACGGAAGAAAAAGAAGTAGAAAAGAAACCCGAAGAAACTACGAAATCTTTTTTTCAGCAGTTTTTAGCTTTTTTCGTATTGATTTTAATTGCCGTAGAACGGTTTTGGACACAAAAACACTAAACCTATAAAGTCTTCAAGACTTTATAGGTTTAGTGTTTTTGATCTACCAAATAATCGGTTCTTTGCCTTTCGAAATAAGGTATTGATTGGTTTGGCTAAAATGCTTATTCCCAAAAAAATGTTGTGCCGAAAGCGGCGAAGGGTGTCCCGATTTTAAGACCAAATGTTTGGAAGGATCGACAAAATGTGCCTTTTTTTGGGCATAAGCCCCCCAAAGCAAAAAAACTACGTTTTCTTTTTGTTCGTTAATGGTTCGAATAACGGCATCAGTAAATTCCTCCCAACCTTTTTTCTGGTGCGAGGTAGGCGTGTTTGCCCGAACGGTCAGGATCGCATTGAGCAGCAGTACGCCTTGCGAAACCCATGCCTCCAAATTGCCCGATTTTGGCATTTCTTTGCCCAAATCAGCCTTAAGTTCCTTAAAAATATTAACCAAAGAGGGCGGAGGTTTGATTCCATCAGCCACCGAAAAACACAAACCATGCGCTTGCCCTTCGCCATGATACGGGTCTTGCCCCAAAATCACGACTTGAGTAGCCTCAAAAGGGCATTGCTCGAAAGCATTAAAAATTTGTTTGGCAGGCGGATAAATACGGTGATTTTTGTATTCTTCCTTGATAAAACTTGCCAAATTTTGGAAATAAGGTTTTTCAAATTCGGGATTTAGGCGATCTTTCCACGAAGCCTCGATCTGTACTTGCATATAGGTTTATTGTTTTCTTAAGCCCATTTCTTTCACATATTCCGAAGCCGTTTTATATTCACATTCCGTACATTTTGGGTCAAATTCGGGAATATCACCCAAAAACAAAACACCTTCTACGAAATTTATTTTGCGTGATTGCTTTTGTTGCTCGGAACTTGTCGTAACCAAATAATTGCCTTCTACTGCCCAAATGCCTTTTTCTTGGACATTTCGGGGATCAGTCGCAAATAATTCATACGTGCCATCGGGTTTGAAAAAATAACCAAAAGGTTCATGACTCGATAGCCAAGTTCCTTGTATTTTTTCGCTTGCTGCCGAGCTATTATTTTCTTGTTTTTGCTTATTACAAGCATTAAAAACAAGAAAAATCAACGTAATTAGAGAGAAATATCTTATGAATTTGCTCATAATTAGCATTAAAAGTGATTTTACTGTAGAATAGGCTTTAGCCTGTTCATGCGCAGGCTAAAGCCTACGCTACAGACAAAAACCAATTTGTTTTGTGCATACTTAATTTTCCCAAACCATTTCTGCCAAAGTTTCTACCCATTTGGGTTGGACATTCAAACTTTCCACTAATTGCCAATGTTCTCCGCCCAATTCCTCAAAAAGTTCTTTGTATTCTTCCCCTATTTCTATCGTTGTTTCCAAACAATCTGCCACAAAAGCAGGCGAAAAAGTCAAAATTCGCTTTTTTCCTTCTTTAACCAAATTTTTGATCATATCGTCTGTATAAGGTTTGATCCAAGGATCGCTGCCTAAGCGCGATTGAAAACTGATGGTGTATTGGTCTTCCCTCAAATTCAGGGCTTTAGCCAAATGTCGGGAGGTTTCAAAACACTGCGCTCTGTAACAAAGGCGGTTATCTTTGTGATAGGTTGCACAGCAATCGGCTTTTTTCAAACAAGTATTGGTACAATCACCTTTGCGGATTTGACGTTCGGGCAGACCGTGATAGCTGAAAATAATATGCTCAAATTCGTTCGTTTCCCAATATTTTCGTCCCAAAGAAGCAAAAATTTCGATCATGTTGGGATTGTTGCAGTAGGCATCAATGAAAGTCATTTTAGGAATAATTTGCCATTGACTCACTACTCTAAAGACTTCCTCATGGGCTGAACCCGTAGAAGCCGAAGCGTATTGGGGGAAAAGCGGAATGACGATTATTTTTTCTAATCCTTTGTTTTTGAGCAAATTAAGAGCCGATTCTATACTTGGATTTTGGTAACGCATACCCAATACGACCTCAAAATTTTCCCCTAATTTTGCTTGCAACAAATCTCTTAGCTCTGCTCCGTAGAACATCAAAGGCGATCCTCTTTCTGTCCAAAGTTCTTTATAAACTTTTGCCGATTTGAAAGACCGAAAAGGGGCAATAATACCATTGACCAACAAAAAACGGGCAATAGGATTGATGTCGATCACGCGCCCGTCCATTAAAAACTGCCGTAAATATTTCCGCACGTCCGACACGCTTGGGCTGTCGGGCGTTCCCAAATTGACCAATAAAACTCCTGTTTTTAATTGCATAAACGTTGTTTTTTCATAAATAAAGCAGAAAACCAAATCGTTTTCGCCCTTTGAGATAATCCAAATTGTGATCGTTGGCGTAGGCTTCTTTTTCAAAAGAAATTC
>JAAFHK010000087.1 GCA_013297565.1 Cytophagales bacterium | reverse complement strand
GTTGTATGGGTTTCTACATAATAGAGTGGGCGGCGTGCGCCTGCAAAAATGATTTCTTGCTCGTTTCCTCTTTCTTCCAAAACGACAATTACAATGTCCATTCCGTCTGTGTTTCTTGTTTGATCTTGTTGTAAAACATTTTGTATTTCGATATGTAGCAGCGTAAGAATGCGGGCAGGATCGTGAATATCGAAGACTCGAATCAGACGGTCGATCAAAGTATTGCCAATCATGGTCATAAAAGCCCCTGAAACGCCATGTCCTGTGCAGTCTGCCACTATCAAGATTTTTTTCCCTCCAACTTGATTCGCCCAATAAAAATCACCTGAAACCACATCTTTTGGCAAAAACAAAATAAAATATTCTGCAAATAACGTATTCATTTTGGAGGGTGTTGGTAAAATAGCTGTTTGAATAATATTGGCAGAGTCAATGCTTTGGGTTATTTTGGTTTTGTAGGCTTCCAATTGGTTATTTTTTTCTGCCAGCATATCTTTTTGCAGAATAATTGCCTCTTGAGTTTGGCGTAATTCCTCATTTTGTAAATTAATTTCTTCATTTTTTATCCTCAATAACTCGTTTGTTTTATGCTCTTTTTGCCTATTTCTGTAGAAAACAAATGCCAATAAAGCCAACAGAAGCACGAAAACCAAACCAAACAACAAGGTCAAATATTGCAAATGCACCGTAGCTTGAATATTGGCTAACTCACTCTCTTTCAATAAATTATCTTTTTTTAGTTTTTCATTTTCGGCTTCATTTCGCTGGAGTTCCAAACCCATAATTTCTCGATTCATATTTTCGTTGAGCAGGCTATCCTTATAATTGGTGAAAATTTCATAATATTTAAGTGCTTCACTAGCATTGCCCATGAGTTTGTAGGTTTGCGAAATAGTTTCGGTGGCTTCTTTGATTCTTAGTTTTTCGCGCGTTTGCTGTGCCGCTTTTAGGCTTTCGAAAGAATATTTTAATGAAACTTCGTATTGTCCTGCCAGTTGGTAGCAAATGCCAATATTATTCAAGGTCGTCATGGCTTTGTCCTTGATTTCTTGCTTGATTTTTAGGGATTTGAACAAATAAGGCAGCGCTTTTTCGTAATTTTTATAACGGGTATAAATAAAACCAATATTGTTATAACTTACACTTAAGGACTGTTTTGTGCCGTATTTCTCATTGAGTTCTAATGATTTTTCTGAAAAATACAAGGCTTTTTCGTAATCCTGTAACTGTTCATAACTCACCCCGAACCTACTCAAGGTATGCGCTTCGCCAATTTTATCCCCAATTTCTTGGCGCATTCCAAGTGCCTTGTCCAAGTACTCAAAGGCTCTTGCATGATCGTTTTGGTTTTGGTAAAGCATACCTATTTGGTTATAGGCATTGGCTTGTATTTTCGAAAACTGCTTTTCATTGGCATTTTGAGCCGTTTTTAGCAAGTAAAGCAAAGATTGATCGTAATTACCTAAAGCATAGTACAACATTCCAAGTTGAAAGTTTGCCAATAATACTCCCTTATTAAATCCTGTTTTTTCAGCAATTTCAAGAGATTTTTTGGCGAAATGAAAAGCAGAATCGTGATTGTTTTTTTGGAGCAGGGCAGCAAGTTCTATACCCGCTAATACACGCACCGAGTCGGTCGAGGTTTGGACAAATGTGTTTTGTAGGCTGTCGGTAGAGTTGGTTTGTGCATACAAAAACATTGAAAAAATGCCCCATATCAAAAATACAAGGGAATATTTAAGCATAAAATTGTGCGGTAGTGATCGAAATATAGCATTTTTTTTCCAAAAAAAAAACAAATATTTTTTTTTGATTGCAAAAGCTACTATATTTGGCTAATTTAAGTCTATTAACAGTAAAAAATTTCAATGGAAACGAAAAACAAGTTCAGAACCGTCATGCTTATAGACGATAACGAAATCGACAATCTGATCAATCAAAAAATGATCGAGGCAGCGGGAATTTGCGAAAATATTTTTATTCATTCAGGGGCTAAAAGCGCTATCGAATTTTTGCGAAATATCGAAAAGCTAAACGAAGTGGCGGCTTTTGTATTGCCCGAAGTGATTTTTTTGGACATCGATATGCCGCTTATGGACGGTTTTCAGTTCTTGGATCAGTTCAATAAATTGGGCAATCATGTCAAAAATAATTGCAAAGTTGTCATTCTTACCTCCTCTATCAATCCGCAAGATGCGAACAAATCGAAAGGTTACAAATACGTAAAACGCTACATTAACAAACCGCTTACACAGGATACTTTGCTGGGTTTGGAAATTTGAAAAACAAATATGAAAAAAACAAACCTATAAGGTTTTAAAGCCTTACAGGTTTGAAATTAATTAACCCCTTAAACTCTTTGAAAATCAGGGTGTTTGGGCATTTTTTCCATCACCACTTGCATTTCTTCGGGCGGCACAACTACTTTTCGGGTTTCGATATTAAACCAAGCTCCCTCTACGGTCAGTTTGGCGGCTACTTCGCCACTTTCTTTGACAAATTCCTGAAAAATCGAAAATTTTCGATAATCTTGGCTTACTTTGAGAGCTGAAATGCGAAGCGTAATTTTTTCGCCCATGCCAATCTCTTTCAAATAAACAATTTCTTCTCTGAACAGCACGGGACCAATTTTGATTTGGGCAAATTTGCGCGTATCAAAGCCGTTTTGTTGGAAAAAATCCGTACGGGCGTGCGCCCCAAAATCCATATAAGCGCTGTGCCTCATGTGTACATTTGGATCAAGGTCAGACCAGCGTACTTCTATCTGTTTTTCGTACATTTTTTGTGATTTTTTGAATATTATGTTTAGAAAATAAGAAAGTTTGAATTAAAAAATAGTAAAAATGGTATTGCTCTATAACTTTGTATAAAAATATATATACAAAATTATGTATAGTAATAAAACCTCATAAATTTAGAGCAGGCTGACGACATTTTGTGGTTTTTTTGCCAAAAATTGCTCTAAATTATCAATTACTGTATCCATCAAACGTTTTCGTGCGTCCCAGCTCGCCCATGCGCAGTGCGGGGTAAGGATACAATTTTCCAAACCAACCAATTTATTGTCAATCGTTGGCGGTTCTTCGGGCAAAACATCAAGTGCCGCACCCGCTAAAACTTTGTCTTGCAAGGCTTTGTATAAATCGGCTTCATTGATCAATTTTCCCCTTGCCGTATTGATCAAAAAAGCACTTGGTTTCATTTGGGATAGCAAGTGATAATCAATAAAACCCTGCGTTTCAGGCGTAAGTGGACAATGCAAACTCACAAAATCGCTTTGAGAAAAGAGTTTTTTCAGATTGACATATTCAAAATTATCTCGATCATTGCGCAAACTTCGCCTCGAAAATACAATCACATTCATACCAAAAGCCTGCGCAATAGTAGCCATTTTATGCCCGATTTTGCCCATGCCCACTATGCCCAGCGTTTTTCCTGCCAATTCGATCAGCGGACTTTTCCAATAACACCAATCAGGATTTCGCGCCCAATCCCCTTTTTTAACACTGCTATCGTGCAAACCAACCCGATTGCACAATTCCAACATAAGGGCAAAAGTATGTTGGGCTACGGCATCTGTACCGTATTGTGGTACGTTCGTAATGGTAATTCCTGCGTTTTTGGCGGCGTGGAGGTCTATTTGGTCATAACCCGTAGCCGAAATACCAATGTATTTCAAGTGTGGTAATTGCTCAAGGAGGCTTTGATTAATGACAGTTTTATTAACAATTAATACTTCGGCATTTTTGCTTCTTTCCAAAACCTGCGAGGCTTCGGTGCGATCAAAGAGGCTTAATTTGCCCATTTTAGCCAAAGGCGACCAGTCCAGATCACCAGGGTTCAAGGTGTAAGCGTCCAGTACGACTATATTCATGTCGGTAAGAAGTTTGTTTTTGGGGAAAGGTAAGAAAAAAATATTTTTATTTTTATTTTCCTTTCTCAAGTTTTTCGATGGCGGCGTATTTGTAAATTCCAAAATTGGCTTTTTCGTATGCTTTCTGGGACAATTTATCTGAATTTCCCATTTTATCGTAAATCATGCCCAGCGTAAAATTCATTTGGGCTTTTAGGTCTTGGTTCAGCCCCGAACGGTTGCTAAGTTCCTCTATGATCGTAATGGCGGCTTGGTGGCGGTTGAGTTTGTGTTCGATCAAACCTTTCAGATACAAAATTTGCGGATTGGCACTGGCAAGTTTGAGGGCTTCTGTGGTAAATTTTGAAGCTTCGTCATATTTTCCACCCGAATAGAGTATTTCGACCAGATCGGTAAATTTTTTGAGTTTTTTTTCCACATCTTTTTCCGAATTTGCCGAACTTTTGAGGGCTTCAAGTACCGAGTTTTGATCACTTTTTTGGCGTTCGATCTTGAGCTTGAGATCATGGGCTACCGAAAATTCTTTGTTCATATTCAGGGCAACCTCAAGCACTTGCTCGCAAGTTTGCATTTCATAAATTTTATAATAAGCAAAAGCAACCGCATAATAATAAGCGGGTGAAAGTTGGAATATTTTGGCTTTATAAACGCCATAATCGGCTTTTTTAAGGGTTTCGTCCGCATTTTTATAATCACCTTTTTTGTGATAGGCGTAGCCCAATTCATAATAAAATTTGGCAGTTTTTTCAGGTTCATCGCTTGTCCCTATGATGGTCAAAATATCCTGAATATTTTTAATAGCTCCCTCATAATTGCTCATGACATTATTGTATTTGGCACTATAATACAAGGCATTAGGACTCTCTGGGCTAAGTGCCAAAAGGTCTTGAATGTGTTTGCCCGCTTTTGAAAACTGCTCCTCTTTGTATAAAATTTTGATGATTTCATTGCGATAAGTCGCTTTTAGCTTCTGGTCGCTTTCGTATTGGCAGGCTTCGTCAAGGGCTGTAATGGCTTTGTCGATGTTTTTTTCTTGCATATAAAGTTTGTGCAAAGAAACATAAGCCCTCGCATAGTCATCTTTTAACTCGATTACTTTTTCGAAACATTTAATTGAATTACGAACATCTTTGTTGGTCATATAAACTTGCGCTTTCATGACCCAAAACTGATAATTATTCGGTTCTAATCGTATTGCGTTGTCATATTCTAAAATTGCCCCTTGATAATTTCTTTGTTTCAAAAAGTTATCGGCTCTCGAAAGATGTACCATTGCCTTGCTACTTGCTTCTTGGGCTTTGAGAGAATAGCTACTTAGGAACGCAATGGAACATAGCCAAAAAAATAAATATTTCATAGATTTGTACGATCTAAATTTGATCAATACTTTGCAAATACTATGCTATAACACCAATCACATATAATTTATTTACTTTTTGCTTTTACTATTGCAAATTAGAAAACAGATTATTAGCTTTACAAAAACAAACAACAATTATATTTTTGGCAAATTATTGGCTTAATAGAAATTATATTCTTTGAACATATTTTTTTGATAATAATATGAGAAGCAAATTAACGATTACACTTCTATTTTCTTGTATTTTTCCCTTATTTCTATCCGCCCAAACCGAAACCATCAAAGGCGAGAGTTGGGCAGATGTTCAGAAAAATAAATCGGGTGTGCTGACTGTCCTGCATTTTGATCGCCGCCCATTTGTCTATATGAACGAAATGGGCAAAACGACAGGCATTGGCTACGGTACTGCCGAAGAGTTTGCCCGTTATGTCCAAAGCAAATACAACATTGAGGTTCATGTACAGTGGATCAAATATAACGATTACCCAAGTTTTATTCAAGCCCTCAAAACGACCAGTTCGGCGGGGGTTATTGGTGTATCCTCGATGTCGGTAGAAAGTGATCTGGAACAAGGCTTGCAAGTGAGTAGCCCTTTTTTGAAAGGAATAGACGTTATTGCCAGCCACAAAAGTATAAAAACTGCCGATACGAAAGACCAGATCAAAGAAGTATTGAAAGGCAAAACCGCCTTGACTACCAAAGACTCGAATTTTGAGAAACAATTAAATGCGGTAAAGGGTGAGCATTTCGCCAATGCCAAAATTGTTTATATCGAAAAACCTGAAAATTTGGCAGAAGAACTCACCGTAAAACCGGATCATTTTGCCTATGTTCCCCTTTCAGATTATTATGTTCAGCTTAAGCAAGGCAAGGAACTAAACCGTCAAAATTACCTTGAAGTTCCGCACAAAGGTTACGCCTTTTCTTTTAATGACAAGTGCGATTGGCAACCCATCATGAAAGAGTTTTTTAGTTATAATGGCTTTAAAGGCATTATGAATTTTAATATCAAAAAACATTTGGGAACAGATGCCAATGATATGATTTGGGAAGAAACAAGCACAGAAGATGTAGGACAGGTAAGTGAAACCGATTATGCCAATAATGTGGAAGAAGATGCCGCTTCACTACGTGTCAAACTCAAAGAAGAACTCGAATTTGAGAGAAAAGTGCAAATTTTTGCCAACATTGCTGTTTTTGCACTTATTTTGGTTGCCTTTTTGTATTGGCGAAAACGCAGAATGAGCCACAAAGAAATTACTACGAAGGCTCAAAAAATACAGGCTCAAGAAGAATACATACAAACTGCCGAAGAACGCATTTCCGAAGCCCTGCACTACGGTTATTGTATTCAACAGGTGGCTTGGAGCAGACGAAAGCCTTTGGAAGAACTTTGTGGAGAAGCCTTCATCTACAGTAAGCCTCGTGCCGAAAATATTAGTGGTGATTTTTATTGGTATGCTTCTGTGGGCGATAAAACGGTGATTGTGGTTGGAGATAGCACTGCCCGAAATATTGCGGCGGCTTTCGTTTCGATCAAAGTCGACATATTATTAAACCGAATAGTTCAAGAAGATAAAACTACCGATCCTTCCAAAATCATGGCAGAACTCCACCAACATCTCTCCGACAGAATACTACATTCCGAAACTGATTTTTTACACAAAGACGGTTTGGAAATAGGCATTGCAACTATAGATCGGCAGGCGAAACAGTTATCTTTTGTAGGAGCAAAAAACTCTGCTTATCACGTTTCGAAAGGGAGCATGACGAATTTTAGAGGTAAAAAACTGGTCGTAGGAATGCCCTCGTTCCGTCCAGAAGAACTTGAAAACCAAGTAATTACTTACGAAAGTGGTGATGTGCTTTACATGGCTACAGATGGTATGCAAGACCAATTAGGCTATGACAAACAAAAATACATGGTCAAACGCTTTCGAGAGTTTTTGGTCGAAATTCATCAACAATCTCTTTACAAACAAGAGGTTATGCTTGACAAGGAATTTATGACTTTCAAAGGAACAGCCCGCCAAACGGACGATATTGTGGTAATTGGAATCAAACTTCCCTAAAAGCAGGCGCAAAAATGTTAGCACACGAGCAATATTTTAGTGTCATTTATGAAGATAACCACTTAATTGTGGTCAATAAAAAAGCAGGACTTTTGGTACAGGGCGATGAAAGCGGTGATCTTTGCCTGGTTGATGTGGTCAAAGATTATTTAAAACACAAATACGAAAAACAAAGTGCTGTGTTTTGTGGTCTTCCGCACCGCTTGGATCGCCCTGTGAGTGGTTTGGTAGTTATGACCAAAACCTCGCGGGCTTTGGAACGAATGAATAAAATTTTCAGTAGCCGCGCCGTCAAAAAAACCTATTGGGCAATCGTAGGACGAAAGCCTGAACCCATTGCGGGGCATTTACGGCATTGGTTAGTCAAGGATCGAAACCGAAATACGGTCAGTTATTCCCAAAAAGAAGTACCCAACAGCCAGTTAGCCGAACTCGATTATCAACTCATAAAACCGCTAAATCCGCATTATTTAATAGAAGTCAATCCAATTACAGGCAGACCGCATCAGATTCGGGTTCAGCTTTCGGCTTTGGAATGTTCTATTGTGGGCGATCTGAAGTACGGTTATCCTAAAGCCAATGCCGATATGAGCATTGCTTTGCACGCCCGCCGTATCGAGTTTTTGCACCCTGTTCGCAAGCAAAACGTTGTTTTTGAGGCAAATGTCCCCAATTCCGAAGTCTGGAGTTCTGTCCGAAGCCTCATGCCCAAAGCTATAGCCCCACCGCCGCCTTTGCTTGCCGAAAGTTAGTTTGATAAAAATAAAAAGTGTATATAAAACACGAACCTTTGTGTATAATTTACGTAAAGCAATATAAAACCTACCTCAAAACCTTATTTTTGTATGAAAAAGAAAAATGCCTTATTGATTATTGATGCCCAGTATGATTTTTGTAATCCGAATGGGGCTTTGTTTGTGCAAGGGGCTGACCAAGATATGGCACGTCTTCGCAAATTTATTATCGACAATGCCGATTCTATTGACCATATTTGCGTAACGCTTGATTCGCACCAAGTCAATGATATTTCGCACCCCGCTTTTTGGCAAGACAAAGACGGAAATTTTCCAAAACCTTTTACTCAAATTAGCCTTGCCGAAGTAAATGCAGGAAAATGGACTCCTCGTTTTTCGCCCCAAGAGTCGATCAAATATTTGGAATCCTTGGAATCGCAAGGCAAATTTCCACATTTCATCTGGCCAGAACACTGCTTGATTGGTTCGAAAGGGGCTTCGCTTGATGATCAGCTTATGGACGCACTGAAAGTTTGGACTCGACAAGGCAAATGGTATCAGGCAGTTACAAAAGGAACGTACCCTGTTACGGAACATTTTGGAATTTTTATGGCACAAATCCCTGTGGCAGATCGCCCTGAAACACAGTTGAATCAGAGTTTGATCAAAACTTTAGAAAGTTATCAAAATGTATATTTGGCGGGTGAGGCACGTTCGCATTGCGTAGCCACCAGCCTAAAACAAGCTATTGATTATGCTCCTGTACTTGCCGAAAAAATGATTATTTTGGAAGATGTCATGTCGGACGTTACAGGTTTGGGACATTTGGGACAGCCCATTTATGAGGAAGCCAAACAAAAAGGTTTGCGTTTTGCGACCACACAAATGCCCATTATGTAATTTTATTTTGTCCATACGAAACTACGATGCTCAATTTTTTTAAATCACACCTTTTATTATCATAAAATATTGATTTTCAAGACCTTGTGTGTTTCGAAACACGCAAGGTCTAAGTGTTTTATCCATAGTTTCGTTAAGATTGATAGCCATGTTCATGTTTCAAAAACTACTGTTTTTGTAATCATGGTTTAAGCAGTTTAGTTATTTTAAAAATTAAATTTATTATATTTTTGAGTAAAAAATATCTTTAAAAGCATTTAAAAACAAAAATAATTATCACTTCATACATAAAATCACAACAACATGAAATTTAAACTTTTAGGAAAAAGCGGTTTGAGGGTTTCGGAATTATGTTTGGGGACTATGACCTTTGGCGAGGAATGGGGAACAGGCTCAAACAAAGAGGAAAGTCGGAAAATTTATGAGGCGTATCGGGCGGCAGGAGGTAATTTCGTAGATACAGCGAATCGCTATACTGAAGGCACAAGCGAAAAATATTTGGGCGAATTTATGGCTTCGGAACGTGAAAAAATTGTTTTGGCTACCAAATATACGCTTTATACCCAAAAAGGCGACATTAATGATGGCGGAAATCATCGAAAAAATATGATGCAAAGCCTCGAGCAAAGTCTGAAACGCCTACAAACGGATTATTTAGATGTTTTTTATGTTCATGCTTGGGACAGCATTACGCCTATCGAGGAAGTTATGCGCGGGCTTGACGATTTGGTGCGGCAGGGAAAGGTTTTGTATGTAGGCGTTTCGGATACGCCTGCTTGGGTGGTTTCGCGGGCGAATATGATGGCAGAATTGCGGGCTTGGTCGGCTTTTATTGGTTTGCAGATCGAATACAGCTTGGTCGAACGCACCGTAGAGCGCGAACTTTTGCCGATGGCAAAGGAGTTGGGCATGGGAGTTTTGGCTTGGTCGCCGCTTGGGGCGGGAGTTTTGACGGGCAAATATCTGAAAGATTTGGGTAGTGATCCACGCCGCATGAAACCAGACAGCAATCGCTTAGTGACTCGGAATCAGACTATTGCACAGGTTGTGGTCGAGGTTTCGAAAGAACTGAATTGCTCCCCTTCTCAAGTAGCTTTGGCATGGTTGCGGGCGCAAAGCAACTCGATCATTCCTATTATCGGGGCAAGAAACTTAAGCCAACTGGAAGATAATATGAAATGCCTCAATTGCCATCTTTCTACCAATCATTTGGCAAAACTCAACGAAATTAGCCGAATCGATTTGGGTTTTCCGACCGAATTTCTGGAAAGAGATATTGTCAAAGATTTGATTTTTGGTGGAAAAAGGGGCTTGTTGGAGGTGTAGTTTTTTAGGAAAATTCACGTTTTTAAACTAACGAAATGTGTTTTAAGCAGTTTTCAGAAGAATAAGTATTCAGGCTTATTTAAAGATGTAATCTTTTTAAAAGATTACATCTTTAAATGCCTGATTTTCAATATATTACGAGTAAAAAACAATCCACATTAATTAAATAGAGGTACTTCTTGCTTTTTACAAGCAGACTGATTCAAAAAAGCATTTCCTATCAAAATTTACCTCCGCTTTATTTACTAAAGATGACTGCTGAAAAAAATTAGCTTTTTTTAACGCTATTAAATTTTTTATTTGTAGATTTGCAAAATTAATTGATCTACAACATTTAAGGAAGAACTATTGAAAAGACTCTACCCGCATTTTAATTTCCATTCTAACACAGTTTAGCGATTTAGTATCCTAATCCAATAGTCATGTTCTCTTCAAAAAAAACACTTTTAGCTATTTTGCTAACGCTTTGCGTGGGCGAATTGGCTGCCCAAGCCACCGTAACGGGGCAGGGCGTAAATCGTAGGGCTATTTCAACAGCCGTTCCATTTTTGGCAATTAGTCCTGATGCTCGTTCTGCGGGGATGGGTGATGTAGGAGTTGCTACTTCAGTTGATGCCAATGCCGCCCATTGGAATCCTGCCAAATTAGCCTTTGTTGAAACCAAAATGAGTGTGGCACTTTCCTTTTCGCCATGGCTCAAAAACTTAGTACCCGATATGTCCCTTTCTTACCTCTCGGGTTTCAAACGCATCAATAAACGGGGAGTCGTTGGGGCATCCTTGCGGTATTTTGATTTGGGTAATCTCCAACTCACTAACCAACAAGGACAGTCAATGGGAGATTATAATCCAAGAGAGTTTGCCTTAGACTTAAGTTATGCTATGCAACTTTCCAAGTCATTTAGCATGGCTATTACGGGACGTTTTGCACACTCGAACCTCGTAGGTAACGTAACCAACAGCCAAGTAAATATAAACGGCTCACCAGGAACAACCCTTGCCGCTGATATTTCAGCTTTCTACAAAAAGGAAATTGTCTTTTCAGCACTAAAGACCCAGTTGGCTCTGGGGGCTAATATTTCGAATATTGGTCAAAAAATCACCTATAATAGCGTAAGTGATGCCGATTTTATCCCTACCAATATGCGTTTGGGTGCGGCTTATAGTATCGAACTCGATGATTTCAACAAGGTTACTTTTGCTGTCGATGTCAATAAACTTTTAGTGCCTACTCCGCCTATTCGTGATCCACAAACGAATCAGATTATTAGCGGACAAAATCCTAACCGTTCTTTACTGTCGGGCATTTTTGGTTCTTTTGCTGATGCCCCAAATGGCTTGAGTGAGGAGATACAGGAAATAGCGTATGCTTCGGGCGTGGAATATTGGTACAATAATTTGTTTGCTTTACGCGGTGGTTATTTCCATGAATCCTTTGATAAAGGAAATCGCAAGTATTTTACCGCAGGTTTGGGTTTGCGTTATAGTGCTTTTGGGATTGATTTTGCCTATATGGTTCCACAAGAACAAAATCACCCACTTTCTGACACTATGCGTTTTACGCTGTTGTTTGATTTTGACAAGAAAAAAGCAAAAGACGAAAAAGTAACTGAATAATTTTCGTTTTATAAAAAATTTTTACAAACAAAAGCCTTATTTCTTTACGGAAATAAGGCTTTTGTTTGTAAAAATCAACCTCTCATTGTTTAAAAAATCACTATGTACCCAAATGCGTAAGGTAGCTTAGGATTTTATATCTCTCCTGCCAAATACGCTTTTTTACGTCCTTCGGTATCAAGATTTTGGATTTTTTTGAGTGCCTCGAATTGTTCTTTTACCATCTCAACTGTCTTTTTGTCGGTCAAAAAAACACGAAAACTGCTAATTTTCTTTTCTTTTTGGCAATCATTTTCCGTTTTTTTGTGTTCGCAATGCCTAAAAAGATTCTGCCCATACACCGCAGGAATTTCGAGCAGTTCATAAGTTCCCCTTGAATGAGGTTCGGAAATAGTTCGCAGATCAGAAACATCTTCAATTACGAAAGTAATTTTTACAGTGGTTTCCTGATTGCCACCTGTTTGATAACTGTATTCAAACTGTTGATTTTCAGTAAGTTGGATTTGTGCATTTTTGATTTGTTTTGTCCAAATCTCCTCCGCATCTTTTTTCTCCACATACCCATTCCCTTTGCTATCAACCGCCCCTTTTATTTTTTGGATTGCCTCAAGCGTTTTTTTGCGAATTTCCAACTCTATTAGTTCGTTTTGGGCTTGTGCCAAACGGTCTTGTTCTT
>JAAFHK010000086.1 GCA_013297565.1 Cytophagales bacterium | reverse complement strand
GATCCAAAGCATTGCCGTCTGTAGAAGTAAATCGCAAAGTACCTGTAGTGCCAGAGAAACCTGTGTTGCCTAAAGCCGCTACGTTATAGTTACCGAACAAGCTACCGCCCAAGTTAAGCGTATTAGCACCCAAACCTACTACAACGTTAGGTTGCAAAATAGCAGACGTTTCATCAAACCAGAAGTCAGAACCGAAGTTCGTAGCTTGGTAGAAACGAACAGCATTGCGATCCAAGTTGTTAGCCGATGTAGCACCTGCTTCAGAGTCTGTAGCTATAGCAGAAATGAAACCGCCATTGGTTTGGATAAATGTACCCGCCGTACCATTGTTAAACACTTGGAGGAGTTGCGGATTGGCATTCAAGTACAATACCGAGTTGTTAAGGCTCAATACATTGTTACCACCATTACCATTAATCGTCCAGTTGTTAGCTGTAGCGCTGCTTACTGTACTGAAAGTACCGTTAGCCCCTGTAGCTTGAACTCTTGGGAAATTGGTAGCATTAGTAATAAATTGATTTCTACCAGCCGTAGTCGCACTGAAGAATACCAAAGCATTATTGTAACCTGTATACAAGTGATTAACGTTTGCTTGGGCAGTACCATCAGGCGAAGTTTGATAACTACCGCCAAATACATCTGCAAATCCAGCTGCATTTTGCAAGTTACCACCTAAAATCAAAGTAGCCCCTACACCTGGGGTGGCATACGCACCTACTAAGTGTAAGCGAGTACCCGCATCAAATACGAAATTAGCATCACGAACCGTGAAAGTAGGCGAAACAACTGAACTAAACAAACCACCAGGGTTAAATGCGGCTGACATACGAACGTTGCCACCGTTAATAATAACACCTGTGTTAGTCATGCTCATGGTAGGATTTACGCCAGTATTAGGGTCTGTAAAATACAAATCCTTACCTGTACCCAAATTGAGATTACCAGAACCAGAAATTTTAAAGGCATCATTACCGTCTTGATTACCAGAACCGTGCATCCAGTAGATGGTAGTTGCTCCAGTAATAAATAAATCACCAGTAGTTTTAGCAATTTCTACGTTCGGGAAAGTTTGTACGTTTATTACGGAAGTAAAACCACCATTAAACGTAACTTTCGATAAGCGTCCTGCTACAAATGCACCATTAGGCGTGTTTTGGAATGCACCCGCCACTCGATCACGGAATATAGTCGCATCACTAGTGTTTTGATCTGCGTTTGTTAAATTGCCACCCAATCGTAAATCATAGATATAGCGATCATGCCATGCAATAGCTGAACTACCTGCATTAAATACACCCCCACCAATATTTGAACCATTTACTGTCAAACCAGATGTAGGAATATCCAATCTACCTGTGATAAATACGTGTGCGCCATTTACACCAGCTCCACCATCAGAAGAAGGCGCACCGCCCAAATAAATACCTTGGTTTTGTACGCCACCTGTAATAGTACCCGTAGCCGATGCTACTACGCCCGCAGACGCAATAGTCAAGAAACGGTTGTTAGGGGCAGTACCTAAAGCCAGCGTAGTTCCAGTAGCAAACTCAAGAACAGTAGCAAACTCATTAAAAGTATTTGCAGCTGCATAAGCGTTAGTCAAACTTAAATAACCTGTGCCTGCGTTGCCGATAGCAAGAGTAACTGTACCCCCACCAACAAACAAGCCAGGAACTTCGATGCCAGGAGCTGTACCGCTAATGAAGGCATTAGTACCCATCATTTGCACTTGTCCGAAGGCTGAAGCACCACCTGCCACGTAAGGGAAAGCCGCACCCGAAATCGTACTAAATGCTTGAGCAAAAGTATTGTTGTTAAACAAATTACCACCCAAACGCAAATTAGTACCATTCAAGGCAACTGAACCACCATTGATAAACAAGTTATTAGAAATAACGAATGGCGTACCCAAGTTCGTAGTCATAAAGATTACGGTACTCATTGCATTGTTCGTAGCAGAAGCAGTGATATAGACATCACCCAAGCCTGTAAATGCTGAACCGTTGGTTTGGAAAGCCAAAGCAGGCCCACCATTAAACCATAGATTTCTGCCATTCAAAGCAATATTTCCGCTTGTCATGTTCAAGGCTGTATAGAAACCAGCATCACTACCACCGTACAGCGAAAGGTTATTACCCAAAGTTACGCCTCCACCTTGCATAGTTGCTAAGGAAGGAATTGAAATAAAGGCATTTGTACCTTGTTTTTCAAGTACCAAAGAAGTAGTAGCCGTATTAAATACTAATTGAGCCGAAGCAGTATTGAATGAAGTGATGAAGTTAGGCATGGCTACTGGAGTAGTCAAATCAGCCCTTACAATCACACTACCACTTGTAAATACAGGGTTGTTAATTACAAAAACACCACTTTCAACAGTCAAACCACTTGAACCCAAACGCAAAGAAGTATTTGCTGTTTGTGATTGAGTAACTGTCATAAATGGACCTGTAGGGCATTTATCTACAATCACACCAGGCAAAGAAGCAATCGTTACAGTTTGGAACATACCGCCAATAAAGCGAACTGCACCTGTACCGTCAATCATACCGCCCATCAAATCACCACCTACACTCAATCGGCTTGTGCCTTGCAAAGTCAAACCTTTGTCCTGAGCAATCGCCAAATTAGCATAAGTAACCAAATCACCACTTGTAATCGTTTTGAAGCCATTAACGCTAACAAAACCCGCACCTGTGATAAAAGAACCTGCCGTCAAAACAATGTTACCACCGTCATTGCGCAAATCAATGCCACTTTGCGTACCGCTGATGAAAATAGCCGATCTGCTTACACCCAACTCAAGCACTGTACCTGTATTAGCCGCAATCGTAACAAAATGCGTCAAAGTCAAGCCCGCATTGCCCAAGCCCAAATTTCCACCGCAACGTGCGTTGTTGGTGATATCTGTAGCACCTGATTTATTTACTTGCAAACGTGGGAAAACTACGGTATTGAACACTGTAGCGAAATTATCTCCTGCAAATACTACTTTTTGATCTACATTGTTAGTAGTAGCAAAAATAGTTTGGATACCCGCATTATTGATCAAATCTCCTTGGAAAGTGATTGATTTGGTAGTCGCACTGTTAAAGCTAATACCAGAATTCAAACCTACTTGAACGTTTACACGAGGTCCAAAGTTAATATCAGCGGCAGGACTACCTACAGTCATGAAAGTACCTGCTAAACCTGATACGAATACAGTAGCACGTGGATCAGCTGCGTCACTAAAAGTACCACCCACAACATTGACTACAGGACTATAACCTGAAATAGTCAAGAATCTAGAATTTAACTCCAAATTACCTGCTACCAAGTTCAAAGCCGTAATATTAGCCAAAGCGGTAGGACTGCTGTACATATTCAAATTGCCTTGTAGAGTAACGCCGTTGGCATTTCTGATCTCAACATTAGGCAAACTTGTAATAAAAGCAGTGATCATTTGAGAAGTTGTAGTGCTTCTCAATACACCGTTCAATACCACATTTGCCGAATTGAAATCAGTTGCAGTAATGTACGGAGCATTAAACGTTTGGTTTGTAGTAAGCAAGTTACCGCCAAGCACCAATTTATAACTTACAATATTCAAACCTACAGTACTGAAAGAGGTTGAAGGAGTAAGAATAGCAAAATTGCTTGCAAGGCTGTTATTGGTAGTAAATACTACACTCGAACCTGCTTCACCACGAATAGCATTCGTAGCATTAGCTTGCGTAAGCGTAGCAAAGTTATTAGAAACAGCTGTATTAAAGGCACTCAAAGTACCTTGTGCTCTCACTGTCAAAAATACATTCATTCCCAAATCCAAGTTAGCCACGTTTGCACTTGCAAAACGAATCACATTAGCCGCAGGATCACTATTTGTTCCATTGCCTATAATGCTATAACTTGCAGTTCCCGTATTGTTTGCACCACGTTGGAACTCTACAGTACTTGGAGTAGCCGTAGAACTCGTTTTATTAACAATGATTGGTGGGAAACTGTATTCTTTAGCTTGCGAAGTAGCATTAGCTAAGTTATTAGTAACTACTTGATTACGTGAGCTAATAAACTCGATAGTACCCAAACCTGAAGAGGTTGTGATAAAACCATTGTAACGCAAGTTAGCACCTAATTGCAAAGTGCTGTGTCCCAGATCCAAGGTATGACTCGTAGTACCATCTCCTTCCAAAATCAAGTTTTGGTTTTCCAAACGTACAAAAGTAGATGCACCAGGATTGCTGGTAACAAAAACCGTAATAGGCGGAATACCAACGGCTGTAGGGTGTCCTTGAATAAAGACAGAACCTTCGCCAATTACTCGTCCTGTACCTGCTGAAATGAACATTGTACCAGAAGTTGCAAATTGCAAACTACCATTAGGCGCTGTTCCAGTGGCACCTGCAACGCTGGTAGCCCCTGTAACTTCCAACAAAGAATTACCTGAAACGAATTCCAAAGCAACTGTATTGAAGGCAGAAACTGTAGTAAAACGAACAGTGGTAGCTAAAGTAACCGTACCGCTTCCCGCTTTATTCATTCGCAACTGTGCCAAATGCAAGGCAGAAGTACCCTCAATTCGCTGATTTCTTGATGGGTGACTCATTTCCAAGTAAGCGGTACTACCCAAAGCAGTAGCATTGCTTTCATTGTTAAGATTTCCACCTAAAGAAAGGCGGTGATAACCCAAGTCAAGGATAGCACCTGCCTCTATTCTCAAGTTCGCTTTATCAACGTTAATCTGTCCGATGCCAGCACTCAGGAAACCTACGCTTTCGACTCGGTACTGACCGTTCTGAACGACTACATTACCTTCCCCTCTAATGTAAGCCCCTATTTGAGGCACAGAGATAAAAGCAACGCCGCCATTGTCATTACGAAGTGTAAGCGTGCCTTCTATCAATTCGATAGTATTGTGAGCAAGCGTAGTACCCTCAAACGACAAAGCAGTGATCATAGGATCGGTTGGGGCAATCACCAAATTAGTAAGGTTTGGCGTGCCTGCAAGTGAAATCCCATTGCCTGCTACAGTATTAGCCAATACCAAACGTGGTAGGGTAATCGTACCACCACCAATTACACGAACACCTTGACTTGCAAGACCTGCCCCTGTAAAACGAACGGTGGTAAAGCTCGACTCGGCAGTAAGCGTACCTGCTCCTGCTCCCCCGAGCTCAAAATCACCAGAAATGTTCAGAGTAGCACCATTTGCTAAGCGAACGTGTCCCTGCGTTATTACCAACTTATTGGCAAAGAAAGTACCCGAAGGGATAGTGATAAAAGCGTTTGGAGTGTTAATGGTTACCTCCTGAGTTGCTATCGGAACACCTGCACTCCAGTTGGCTGGCGTATTCCAGTTCTTGTCCCCAGTCGAACCATTCCAAACGTTCTGCGCCCATGAGGCTTGGGTCATGAGCAAGATGCTCAGAAAGAACCCGAAGCTCACCATAGGTTTGAAGTAATGCTTAAACATAGTTTTCATTCACTAATGGTTTTGAATTGAAATTAAAAAATTAAAAAATTATTAGGTTTAAAGATGCCTGTCCAATTTTTTTTGAAATTGGTTTTCACAAACGTTTTGACAACTGTTTTGCACAGCTATACCAAACAGAAAAATGTTTTAACACACTGTTTTTCAAATAATTAAGGGTTAAATAGTGCGTTGTCAATTTACTTGTTTTTGCAAGATTACGTTCATAAATAAGCGCAAAATGCACTCTCTATGCAGTTTTATCACGCAATATTAATGAATAAAAATAAATTCCTAAAAACTATTTGAAAAAATTTAAGGAATTTTTAACGCAATCACCCTGCGCGGATCGGATCGGAGAATATAAGTCTGATCATAATGTTTGTTAAAATAAGTTTTTTAATACAAAAATACATACCAAATGTCGCTTATTTGGGTTACAAAATTGGTTCCAAAAGTCTTTATCCGCTGTCTTGACGCACACAATAAGGGCTGCGTTGCAAAGGGACTCACCCTATTACTCATTACTTTCCATTACAGAAAAGTCAATAGGTTTTCAAAAAAAATGTTATTTTTGTTAAAATCATAAATTAAAAACCATAACAGAGATGCTAAAAACGATTTTGCTTTTGATCACAAGTTTCTTTCTCCTTAGTGCCAATCTTGACAATCCCAAAACAACGGAACTTTGTGATTGCTTTCAAGAAAATAAAATTATTAAGTGTAATCGGAACTATGACAAGTGCATAGTCGACCGAAAAAAAATTACATATTTTGTAGAGGTCAAAAAAACCAATAATGCCAAACGTATGCTTTTAGAAGTTACCAAATCGGTCGGTGGCTCCTCGAATTTGGTCTATAGCGGACGTGTGTATATTGTCGAAAAAAAAGCCGAAAACCTCTGCATTATCAAAATCCCTATGTCGATCAACAAAAGCTATCAATGGGACGATTTGACACGGGAGGATTTTTTGATCGTTACTTATAATACCAAGACTCAAGATTTTACTCTGGAGGCTGAAGGAAAAATGGCTAATTTCGTGGATAAAGATCACGGTTTGGCACTCCCTTCTATAAAATCTGAAATGGCAAATGTTTGTAAATCCAAACCTTACGAACCCAAATCAGTCGTTAAAGCCGCTTCTGCTTATTTCGTTTTGGAATACACCAAAGCCTTAAAAAGCTAAAATCTTACGATGCTTCGTTTATTGAACTTTGCTTTTAGTAAAAATGTTGGTGCTATTAAGAAAAGATTTTTCGGAATAATACAATTTTGAAAAATCTTTTCGTTTATTTAGCCCTCGAAAGAAAATTTGCCTAAATACAACACTTGATAATGAAGTAAGCATTTATTAAAAAGTTATTTTCTGAACACACAAAAATGTTGTCCCAAAAACCAAATACCATAGAATCCGAAAAAAATCCGCAAAACGAAACAGACCTCCTAAGTTTGTATCGTCAAACGGGCGAATTAGCGTATATTGGCAAATTATACAAAGAATACACTCCTTTAGTTTATGGTGTTTGCCTCAAATACCTCCAAAATCCCGAAGATAGTCAAGATGCTGTCATGCAGATATTCGAAAAACTCTTGAAAGAAACCCCCATTCAAAATATTACGAACTGGTCGGCATGGCTCTATGTGGTGGCTCGAAACCATTGTTTGATGATTTTGCGTAAAAAAAAGCTACCAACTCTGGGCTTGGAAAAAGGAAATTTGGAAAATCGTATGGAATTAAGCGAAAATTTGCATTTTACTGAAGACGCTGAATCAAAAACCCAAGAACTACATAAAGCCTTAGAAAAACTCCCAAGCGAACAGGAAACTTGTATGCGTTTGTTTTTTTTCGAGGAAAAAACCTATAAGGAAATCGTAGAACTAACGGGTTACGAAATGCAAAAAGTCAAAAGCCATTTGCAAAATGGAAAAAGAATGTTGAAAATTTTGATGGAAAAAAAATGAAACCGATCAGCACTGCTACACACCTAAGTTGGGAAACGATCAAGGCTTATTTGGAAAATAAACTAAGCCGAACCGAAACCCATACTGTCGAAGAACACCTGCTCGACTGCCCCTTTTGTGCGGAGGCTTTCGAGGGTTTGAGTCAAGCGCCCCTTGCCGAAAATGAGGAAAACATTAGCGAAATTTGGACGAAAATAGATACAGTTGTGAATAATAAGAAGCGAAAGCGCTTTTTTATTTATAACTATCGCTATTGGGCTGTCGCGGCTTCCCTCCTGCTGGCTTTGGGCTTGGTTTTGGTGCTTTTACTCTCAAATCCCAATTTCGAAATAGGTGATAATGCACAAATAGCCCAAAAAAATACGCCTAAGCAAGAAAATAAATCGGAAGAAAGTACAGAACCAAGTTCTGCTCAAGATTTGGATAAAAATACAAAAAGTCCAATTTTGGAGGAAAAAACGGCTGTAGAAGGTAGTGAAAACTCAAGGAAAAACGAAATTCCAAAAGGAAACACCAATACGGACGAAAATAAAACAGCCAAACCTGTTTTTCCTAAAAAAGAAAATCCATCAGACACGAAACCAAACACGATTTTGGAAGAAAAAACGGCTATATTGGCTGATGCTTTGGAAGAAAAACCTGCCGTAGAAAACAAAACGAACGCAGGTGGAGGAAAACCTGTTGAAATAACAAATTTGGAAAAAATAGCCGTTTTGGAAGAAAAAAATACAGCTGATAAATCGCCTGAAAAAGAACAAAAAACGCAAAAAACAGCCGTTTTGGAAGAAAAAAGTAAAACAGATGCTAATAATATTAAAACAGCCAAAAATGAACAAGAGGCTGATCTGGCTTTGCGTTCGGAAAAAGATGCCATAAAAAAACAAAATAGTACAAATATAGCCTCAAAAAAGGAAGCAAAAGAGAATACTCCCAAAAGCGAGGAGCAAGTGGCTTTGGATTCGCTTTCGGTAAAAAAAGACAAAGAAACTGAAGTAATTGTCGAAAAAAAATCTGTACATTTGCCTTTCGAAATCGGAAAACTCAAACCAAATTTGGGCGTACTGCTGGATAGTTTGAAAGTGGATTTTGCAAAAATAGAATATAAAAATATTCCGCAAATTTCACAACCCGTTGAGGTGCTTTCGTTTAGAGACGACCAAAACAATACAGCGGAGCAAGTGGCAAAGGTTGAAGTTGTGAAAAATGCCAAAAAAGACACGGTTCAAGAAACCAAACTACAAGAAACTTCTCAAAGCGAAACGCAAGAAGTAAAAGCGGAACTCAAGGCTGAAAAAACGGAAAAAAATCAAGATAAAACGCTTAAAATTAGCCCAAAAGATTCGATCGAAACGAAAGTGCAGATCGAACTGCCTGCTGAAGCTCCTGTATCGCCCGAAGGTGGCTGGGATGGGTTTCAAGAATATTTGAAAACCAATTTGCAATATCCCGAAGACGCCAAACGCAATCAAGTGCAAGGTATGGTCAAAATAGAACTTTTGATTGATAAAGAAAGCAAAATCAAGGACTTAGAAATCAAACGTGGCTTGATTGAGTCTTGTAACCAAGAGGCGATTAGGCTGATAAAAAACTATAAATGGGTAGCCGCCCGCCAAAACGGTTCGGCTGTCGAGGAACGCATAATGGTACGCATAAGTTTCGAATAATTAGGTAAAAACTATGGATCAAATCATCAAAGCCTCTCCCTTAGCCCGTTCGATTTACGGCTATACAAGTGCCTCTTTGCAATCGTGGTGCAATTACGGCTATGCCCTGCTCATCATTGCAGGGGCGGACGGCGAAGTTTCGAAAGCCGAAATGGATTGGCTATTGAGTGTCCATGAAAAAATGCTCGAAGCCCCTGGCGAAGTAATTGAGGCACTTTCGAACTACCCAATAGGGCAATCGAGTTTGGAAGAGGTTTTACCAAAAATCGTTTTTGATGTTCCGCTTCACTATCCACGCGCCTTGATTTATGACGCTATCAAGATGTCCTACGCCGATTCAGATTTTCATAGCCTCGAACGAAAAGCCGTAAGCAGAGCCGCCGAAATGCTGAAAATAGACCTTGAAACAGCCCAAACGATTGAAGAAATTATAAACATGGAATTGGCGGTCAATAGGGCAAGGAGGCACGTATTACAGATTGACAAGGCGGCTCAAGAAAATACCATAGAAACTACCCTCATCGATAGTATTAGTCTTTACGTTCGTAAGCGCACAAAGGGTTCTAATCGCCAAATCACGGCACTTTTAGCCGATTACGGCAAGGCTTTACTGACCATAGGCGGAGCTGACGGTGATATTTCTGATGCCGAATGGGAATGGTTAAGCAGTTATTTTTTGATGATTGACGAATATGGCATTGATGCGCTGGAGGAAATTGAAGATTTTGATTATAAAAATGCCAATTTGGAAAGCGTTTTGGCAAAACTCGATACTGCAAACGAAAAAGGAAGTTTCCGTAGTAGCCTTCGCCGAACCCTACTCTACCACGCTATCCAAATTTCGCGCGCTGATCAGAATTATAATCCCAAGGAACAATCTTACGTGAAGCGTGCCGCCGAACTTTTGCAGATTGATTCGCAAACTGCCAAACTGATCAATGGCTTGGTCGAAACCGAAGAAGGCATTGACGCTATACGAAAAGCAATTTTTGGAGTACAAGCCTAAACTCATGAAAGCACGGGCAAAACCATTTATCAAATGGGTGGGTGGAAAACACCAACTTTTGAAACAATTCGAAAATCATTATCCCATCGGGCTAAAAACAGGTCAAATCAAACATTACATTGAGCCATTTCTGGGCGGTGGGGCTGTTTTTTTCTCCATTTTTCAAAAATATCCTTTACAAACGGCTTACCTGTCCGACCAAAACCCCGATCTGGTACTTGCCTACCAGACTATCCAACAAAATCCCAACTGGCTTTTGGAAAGTTTGGAAAAATATCAAAAACAATACGAACAAAGCGATGCTGCCAAACGAAAAGAACTATTTTTGACGGTTCGAAAAGAATTTAACGAAAAAAAAAAACAAACCCTTTCAAGAGAAATTTCCGACAAAGCAGTTTTGAGAACTGCCCAATTTATTTTTTTGAATAAAACTTGCTTCAACGGGCTTTTTCGGCTCAATTCTCAAGGCAACTTCAATGTACCACACGGCAGATATGCCAAGCCTGCCATAGCCGATGAGGAAAATATTTTGGCTGTTTCAGGACTCTTACAAAAAGCGGAAATCCACCATGCCGACTATTCGGCTTGCCTCGACCACGCCAATCAAAATACCTTTGTCTATCTCGATCCGCCCTACCGCCCTATTAGTTCGAGTGCCAATTTTACGAGCTACACAGATACTATTTTCGCTGATGCCGAACAACTGAAATTAGCCCAGTTTTTTAGAAAATTGGACAAAGAACAAAAAGCAAAACTCATGCTTTCCAATTCTGATCCGCAAAATACCAAAGCAGAAGATCGTTTTTTCGAAACGGCTTATTTTGGTTATCCAATCATTCGAGTTTCGGCGAGTCGGGCTATCAATAGCAATGCTGAAAAAAGAGGGAAAATTACTGAAATTTTGATTAGGAATTATGAAACAGCATGAAACGCAAATTGGTTTCTATCCACCCAAAACCTCAAATAGCTTTACTATACTCAAATTTATTTATAACCTTTAATGATTATACTTTTTCACCAAAATCAATAAACCGACTTGGCACATGGTCGGTCAGCCAAACGCCGTTTTCGGATTGGAAAAATACAAAACCTGCGGTTTGCATTTCGGCACTTAATACTTTCAAAATCAAAAGATTAGCCCCATGTCGTTTGGCTACTTTTTCCGCCGTTTCGAGGTCTTTTGATAAATGAACGTGATTTCTTTTACCTTTCAACAAACCTTTTTCCTGAATACTTTTTCCATTTGCCTCGATAGTCCCGTGAAACAGTATCGAAAGCGGAATTTTTGACTTTAAGTCCAAATCGATCTCTACAGAATGCCCTTGATTGGCTCTAATCAAAGTTTTTTCGGCATTAAAGGCAAAACGTTGCTTGTCGTTTTCGGCTACTACAGTTTCCATTTCCTCGAAACTTATTTTTAAACGCTTTTGCAAGGCTTTTAAAAGAATTTGGCTGTCTGTCCAGCCGTTTTCGTCCAAAGAAATGCCAAAAAGTTCAGGTTTGTGGCGCAAAGCCAAACTCATGGTTTTTGAAATATGTTTGAGGGTTCGGGAGTCCATTCGAAATATTTTTAATGATTTAGTGTTTATGAATAATGCTTTAGTATGCCCTTTAGTATGTTAATATATTGATTTTAAATTAATTACGAACATTTAAAGGACGTTTTGCTATTCATAAACGCTTTTATTTACTTGGGGTATTTGCTCCTAATTCGAAAACGCCCACATCTTCAATAAAATAAAAAGATTCGGGAAAAAGACTGCCTTTTCGGACAATTTTATAAGCCGATTTCGCCGCCCCAGTAAAGTTCCCCAAAGTCAAAAATTGTTCGCCACCTTGCGCCACAAACTCACCAGATACTTTGACCCACTGTTGCGTATCTTCAATAATACCGCTTTTGTGCATAATTTGGGCATATTTTCCTACAAAATCCAAATAAGCACCTGTACTGCTCATGCTTCTGTGGTACATTCGACTTCCTGCTTTTTTGAACGATTTTAAGGGCTTTGGCGACAAATATGCTCCTAACTGATCAATGGCTAATTGGGAACTTTCTGCCAAACTAACATAATATTCGACTCGGTATTTGTAATCTTTTTTCAGCGATTTTTTTAATTTGGTTTGGATATAAAAACAGCGCACATCACCATAATTTTCATCACCGCCTGTATTCAAACCGCCCATTTTGAGCCAAATAAAGCCTTTTCCTGTACGCGGCTTTTGTTTTCCAATGGGATTCTGTTCGGGTTTGAAATAGCGCACTTCGGGGTGAATGTAGCCAATATCACCAACTGCCAATTCGCGCCAATACCTCAAGGCTTTGCTTGGGCGTAAGCGTAGCATCATTTTTTTGGGGTTGCGCACTCCCTCAAAACTGGGGTCTTGCACCAAATTTGGCAAACTTGGCTGAGCAAAAGAAGCCCCAAAGAGCAGAAAAGAAAAAAGGAAAAAAAAGGTTCGGATCATATTTTTGAAATTTTTTTTTTGCATTAATTCGAAATTCGCGGCACGAATGATTTTTATTTCAAATATTCTAAAAGCGTTTT
>JAAFHK010000085.1 GCA_013297565.1 Cytophagales bacterium | reverse complement strand
GGGTTCGAATGCCCTTTTTTTAAGGCTTGTAATTCTGCCTTTTCTGCCTCCGTTAAGTGTATTCGTATCATAAGTTTTTTTTACAAAAATACAAAATAAAGTGTAATTTGAAAAGGTTTTTAGTATAGATAGTTTGGGGAATTGGAAAACGGTGTTTGATAAAACTACAGGTTTGCAGGATCAGAATGTGCGGTTTGCTTATATGGATCAAGAAAAAAATCTTTGGTTGGGTTTGGATAACGGAATCAGCCATTTGGCACTTAACTCCCCTATCCAACAATGGAATAATGCGCAAGGTTTGGCAGGTGGAGTAGTTTTTGCGAATACCTATCAGGGTAGTTTATATGTTTCTACGGGTTTAGACTTGTACTATTTTAATAAAAAAACAGTTCGAAGCCGTAGAGAACATTAGTACCCAAACATGGGAACAACTGAATTTCCAAACGCCCGAAAAACAAGAAAAATTTTTAGTAGCGACCAGTGATGGGGTATATGAGATAGGAGATAAAAACAAGGCTACTAAAATATCAACAATACTTTCAAATACAGTTCTCAAACAATCTATCCAAAATCCTCAACGAGTTTGGGTAGGCAGTAATGCTAATTTCTTGTACACTTTGTATTACAAACAAGGCACTTGGGAAGTACAAGATCAAATTACCAAAGATTTATCTCCTTTGAATCTTGCCTATAACTTAATTGAAACGATTAAAGGCGAGTTATGGGTAAGCACAGATCATGAGGGTTTGATTAAAATTATCTTTGAGGATTCGAAAGCTGAAAACCTCAAAGTAAAAACCTATAAAATATATACTTTAGATCATGGGATTGGTTCTATGAACAAAAGTAATTTTTTTGATTTTGAGGGCAGGTTGTTGATCACGAACGAAAAAGGTATTTATGAGTATGAGGAAAAAACCGACATATTCAAGCCTTTTGAGGATTTTGGAACAATTTATACGAAGGGTAATTTAGGCGTAAATCGTATATTGGTAGATTACCAAAATAATTATTGGTTATCTACCAATAAAAATGATCGGCATTTTATACATATTGCTACCAAAAAAGGACAAGGTTTTCACATTGACTCACTCCTTTTAAAACCTTTATATGGAAGTGTGGTAGAAAGTCTGGCGCTTGATTCTAATAGTATTTGGATTTCCACTTCTGATGGTTTGTACCAATATCGAACGAATTTCACCAAAAACTACCAAACCCCTTTTCAAGCCCTGATCCGCAGGGTCGAGGCGGATAGTTTGCTTTTTGCGGGTAATGCTTATGAAGGCATGAAAAGCCCTGTTTTGTCCTACGAACAGCACAATTTGCGTTTTTCTTTTGCCGCTACAAGCTACGAAAACGAAAAAATGAACCAGTTTTCCTATCGTTTGGAAGGTTACGATACGGAATGGTCGGTTTGGACACACGAAGCCAAAAAAGAATACACCAATTTGCCCGAAGGAAACTATACTTTCCGCCTCAAAGCTCGAAATATTTACGGTTTGGAAAGCCCCGAAACAAGTTATACTTTCGAAATTTTACCGCCATTATATAGGACTTGGTTTGCGTATTTTTTCTATTTTGTGCTAATCGGTTTCGTGGTCAGTGTGCTGATAAAATACTATACGCAAAGGCTAAAAAAGGAAAACCTAAAACTCGAAAAACTAATATTGGACAGAACGGCTGAAGTAACGGAAAAAAACACCGAACTTTTGCAACAAACCGAAGAACTGCAACAGGCAAACGAGGAGGTTTTGGTGCAAAGGGACAATCTCGAAAAATCCTACGAAAATGTGCAAACCTTGAGTGAAATAGGGCAAAAAATAACCGCTACGCTGAATTTGCAAGAAATTTTTGAGCAGGTTTATGATCACGTGAATCATTTTATGGACGCAACGATTTTTGGTGTCGGGCTTTATAACGAATCCAAGCAAACCATCGATTACGAATTGGCAATTGAACGAGGTGTAAAATACTTACCCTATCAACGAGATATGCGGGACAAAAGCCAATTAGCGGTGCAGTGTATTGAAGATAAAAAGGAAATTTTGGCAAATGAGGTTTTCGAAAACAAAACTCAATTAGAAAAAACAGTCTTAGCAGATGGTTCAAAAGTTGAAAAACCTCTTTCTTTAGTTTATTTACCTCTTTTTGGAAAGGAAAATAAAGTCTTAGGCGTGATCACCGTTCAGTCCTTCCAAAAAAATGCCTATTCGCAACGGGAATTGAATTTTTTAAGAAATATTGCGATTTATACCGCTATTGCGCTCGAAAATGCAGAAGCCTATAAAAATTTACAAGCCACTCTCGACCACCTCAAAGCTACGCAAGCCCAACTTGTCCAAGCCGAAAAAATGGCGGGGATCGGTACGCTTACGGCAGGCATTGCGCATGAAATCAACAATCCGATCAATTTTGTAAAAAACAATATCGAAAACGTGGAGGCAAACTTGGCGGACATTTTGGAAGTCATGCGGGAATACGAAAAAATCACACCCGAAATAGCTGAAGCTAAACTCTTGGAAATCAATAAATTGAAAAAGAAAAAAGACTTCGAGATAGCCGTAGAGGAAATGGGCGAATTGGTGCGAGGTATCAAAGAAGGCGCAAACCGCACTGCCGAAATTGTCCGAAGTCTGCGAACTTTTACAAGGCTTGACGATCAGGCTTTGCAAGCCGCAAACCTGCATGAAAATTTGGATTCTACTTTGATGCTCTTGCAAAACCAATACAAAGACCGAATCGAGATTGTCAAGAATTACGGTCAAATTCCGCTTGTAAATTGTTTTATTGGCAAAATCAATCAGGTTTTTATGAATTTGCTTGCCAATGCGGTGCAGGCAGTCGAGGGCAAAGGGACGATCACCATTACAACAGTTTTGAGAAGCGAGGAGAGAGAAGGGAGAAATTTGGTAGAAATTAGAATCAAAGATTCTGGCAAGGGGATTCCATTGGAGATTCGGGACAAGATTTTCGAACCGTTTTTTACGACCAAAGACGTAGGAAAGGGAACAGGTTTGGGGCTTTCGATTAGTTTGGGAATCGTGCAGAACCATGGCGGAGATTTGCGTTTTGAGAGTGAAATAGGGCAAGGAACGGAGTTTGTGCTTGTTTTGCCTGTGGAGTAAGCATTTTTATTTGTTAGATTTTATTTTTGTAATTAATTTTTCTACATTGTGTTTCGAAATAAGTATTTCTGTTTTTGTAATTAATTCTTTTGAAAAATCAAAATTTGCTATGGAAATGTTTGATTCTAATGGTATTATTTTGTATATAGATGATGAGGAGCAAAACTTATTAGCCTTTCGTTCGGCTTTCCGCCGCATCTATGAAGTGCATACAGCTCTTTCTGCCGAGCAGGGTTTGCAAATTCTTGAAACTGAAGCCATAGAGGTTATTATTACTGATCAGCGTATGCCCGATATGACAGGAACAGAGTTTCTGGAGCAGATCATTCCTATCTATCCAAACATTATTCGAATGATATTGACAGGTTTTAGCGATATAGGCGCTATAGTCGAGGCTATCAATCGGGGGCAGGTGTACCGTTACATCAATAAACCTTGGAACAAAGATGACCTAAAAATAGCCATCGATAATGCCTTGGACTCCTTTCGTTTGCGATCCCACAACAAGATGCTTGTAGAACATTTACAAGAAGCAAACCATAATTTGGAACAAAAAGTAGCTGATCGAACCGCAGAACTTCGCAAAAAAAATGACAATATTATTGCCTCGATCACCTATGCCAAACGGATTCAAACCGCTATTCTACCTTTTGAAGAACGCATTGGAAAAAGTTTGGGAAAAGATAATTTTTTTGTCTTTTTCCAGCCCAAAGACATTGTTTCGGGTGATTTTTATTGGTTAGAGGAAATCCAACGGTCTGATGCTTCTGGTCAGACAGAAACCATAAATTTCGTGGCAGTAGCCGACTGCACAGGACATGGCGTGCCAGGCGCTTTTATGTCCATGATCGGCAATCAGTTATTGTATGAAATTATTATTAAAAACCATATTTATTCGCCGTGTCTTATTTTGAATAGTTTGCACAAAGAAGTTCATAGAGTTTTGCGCCAAAAAGAAACCCAAACCAACGATGGAATGGATATGGCAATTCTTGCTTTCCAAAAAAATAAAAATATAACAAAATTGGAGTATGCAGGAGCCATGAATCCTTTGTATTATGTTCAAAACAATGAATTTGTGGAAATCAAAGCAACAAAACGATCCATTGGCGGTTCGCAATTGGAAGAAGAACGTTTTTTTTGAAAAACACGAAATTCTGATAGAAAACCTTGCTGGTTTTCAACACCCGCAAGGTTTGACCCTTTATCTCTGTTCCGATGGTTTTCAAGACCAGTTTGGCGGAGAAAACAACAAGAAATTTATGGTCAAAAATCTCAAAAAACTACTTTTCGAAATTTCAGACAAAGCAATGAATAAGCAAGGTGAAATGTTGGCACAGAAATTTGACGAGTGGAAAGGCGAGCAAAAACAAACTGATGATGTAACGGTTTTGGGGATAAGAATTTAAAATTTTGATAATAGATTTTGGTGCAGAGTTTGCTTTTTTGGAAATTTGAAATTTATTTTGTTGATTGATTATAATTTTTTTTCAACATGAAATACGTTTTGTTTTTTGCTTTATTGATCATTACGATTGGGCAGGTGCAAGCCCAAAACAAAAAAATATTGGATAGTTTGCATACAGTTTATCAAACAGCCACACACGATACGACCAGAATTTTGGCTTTGGTGGAAATAGCACTAGAATACCGCAATAACAAACCTGATACTTGTGCTCATCTGGCGCAAGAAGCCTTAAAAGAAAGTGAAAAGATACAGTTTGAAAAAGGAATTGCCAATAGCTTAATGACCTTAGGAAGGGTTTATTATACGCAAAGTGATTATTCTTTGGCTTTAGAGTATTACCAGAAAAGCCTAATACTTTTTCAAAAAAAACGAAGTAAATACGAAATTGCGAATAATTTGTATGGTATTGCCGCTGTTTATGAAAAAATAGCCAATTATCCTTTGGCTCAAGAATACTATTATAAGAGTTTAGAAATCTACGAAAATATTGAACACAGTCAAGGCATTGCCTTAAATTTGAATGGGATTGGGTCGATTTATGAAAAAAGCGGAGATGATTCTTTAGCTCTTGGGTATTATCAAAAAAGCCTCAAAATGAACGAAAAAATAAATGATAAAAGAGGTATCTCTTATACGCTGAATAACTTAGCCGATATTTATATGAAGCAACAGCAGTATGCTTTGGCTTTAGATTATTACCAGAAAAGCCTCAAAATAAGAGAAGAAACCAATGACAAGCGCGGGGTTGCTTATATTTTGAATAAAATAGGCGAAAATTATTTGAACAGCCCTAAGGCAAACCATCCTCTGGCTTTAGAATATATGCAAAAAAGCCTACGTATTAGGGAAGAAATTAAAGATAAAACAGGTTTAGTCTATTCATTTCAGGGTTTAGCGCAAGTGTATCAAAAGCAGAAAAATTATGAGCAAAGTATAGAATATGCTCAAAAAGGGCTTAAAATAGCCCAAGAAATTAAATTATTATATAAGATAGGGGTTTTGAACAAAATTCTGTATGAAAGCTACAAATTTCAGGAAAACTATCCAAAAGCATTAGCATATCATGAACTTCATAAACAAATAAACGACAGTCTTTTCAATGCCGAAAAGTCTAAAGCACTTTCCTATTTGGAAACTAAAATGGTTTTAGAAAAAAAGGAAAAAGAAATGGCTTTATTGGCAAAAGACAACCAACTGAACCGAATAGAAGCCGAGCGTCAGCGCAACGCCCGCTTGATCGTAGAAAAACAATCGGAAGCCGATAGGCTTTTTGCTTTGTCAAGACAAGAACAAGACCAACGCAAACAAGATAGTTTGTTGAATTTGGCACAAAAAAAGCAATTAGAATCTGAAAACCTCAAGGTGAAAGAACAACAATTACAAGCCGAAAACAAAGCAAGAATGGCAGAAATACAAAAAGAAAAAGAAGGTAAAGAATGGCAAAAGCGAATCAATTATTTGGTTTTGCTGGGTTTTTTGTCGGTTTTAGTATTTGCCTACTTTATCTACCGTTCGCGCCAAACGGAACGCAAAAGTAAAGAATTGGTTTTGGCACAAAATGACCAGATTTTACAAAAAAACGAGGAAATAAACCAACAAAAAGAAGAATTACAACAGACTTTAGGGACTGTAAATGAGCAAAAACAACTCATTGAACAAAAAAACGAAAACATCATTGCTTCCATTACCTACGCCTTGCGTATCCAAAACGCCATCATTCCTAAGGAAACCGAATTGCAAAAGCACTTCGACTGTTTCGTGTTTTTCCGCCCTCGCGATATTGTTTCAGGCGATTTTTATTATTTTGCCGAAAAAAACGACAAAAAAATTATTGCCGTAGCCGACTGCACAGGGCATGGTGTTTCGGGGGCATTTATGACCATGATTGGAAATAATATTTTGAACCAAATCATTAACGATCAAGAAATTCACCAACCCGATCAAATCCTAAATTTGATGTCGCCGCTTTTGGTAAAAACGCTTCTTCATTCGGAAGGAACAGTAAAAGATGGTATGGATATTTCGATTTTGACTATCGAAAATACAAACCCTGCCGAATTTAAATTGAGTTATGCAGGAGCTATGAACCCGCTGTATTATGTTCAAAATCAAGAATTTACAGAAATAAAAGCGGACAAAGTACCCATTGGAGGAAAAAGAAATGAAGAATTTAAGTATCAAAAACATGAATTGATTTTGGATTTTGAATTTTTGATGTTGAATGAAGAAAATCCAACATCAAAAATCAAAAATTCAACATTTTACTTGTGTTCCGACGGTTTTCAAGACCAGTTTGGCGGAGAAAACAACAAGAAATTTATGGTCAAAAATTTGAAAAAGCTACTTTTTGAAATTTCGGACAAACCCATGGCGGAACAAAAACAGATTCTGGAACAAACTTTTGACGAGTGGAAAGGGGTGCAAAAACAAACCGACGATGTGCTGGTGCTTGGGATTCGGCTGTAGAAAAAAAGAACAATATATTTGCATTTTTGCATAATTTTGGCATATTTACCGTCATTAAGCCTTTATCTTATTTTTCGCCAAGATATGCGGGTTTGTTGTTTCGTTTTATTGATTTTATGTGGCTTTTCTACCAAACTACTTGGGCAAAACTCCATGAGCTTTAGCCGAATAGGTGAAAAAGAAGGGCTGAAAACCTCGACTGTGTATGTCATCACTCAAGACAAAGAGGGTTTTATGTGGTTTGGAACAAAAGACGGTTTGCACCGTTTCGATACCAAAAATTTTCGAACCTTTCTCCCCGACTCCACACGCCAAAACAGCCTAAAAAACGAAAAAATAAGAAGTTTGCTGATCGATTCTCAAAATCGTTTTTGGGTAGGTACGGCTCAAGGCGTACAGTTATTTGACCGATTAACCGAAAAATTTACCGATTTTCAGTTGGGAAAACCTGAAAATAGCAAGCAAGAAATTCTGTCTATTTATGAAGATAGGGAAAAAAATATGTGGTTTGGAACGGAAAAAGGCTTATACCGTTGGCATGAACAAAAACAGACTTGGAGTTTTTATCGGAGTGCCATCGATACGATCACGCACAAGAGTCTTGGCAATAACAATTATTTATCAGGGCATATTTTTCAGGATAGTAGAGGCAAATATTGGGCGGCTACTTGGATAGACGGCTACGGGATAGTCGAGATAGACGTGCTTCAGAATAAGGTTTCCCTCCCACCAAATATGGGCGATTATTACTATAATTCCATCAACCCTATTTCCGTTTCTTCAGCCTCCTTGATCGATAAGATGTACGAAGACTCGAAAGGTTTCCTTTGGTTTGCCTCTTTTTTGGGTTTGTATCGTTACGATCCGCGCAATCAGCAATTTACTTGTTTCAAAGGAGATGCCAAAAAGCAAGGGGCATTGTCGGGGCGTACCAGAGATGTTTGCGAAGACAGCGAAGGAACTTTTTGGGTAGCGACTTACGGAGGCGGACTTGCTCGTTTCGATCCCAAAACCGAAACTTTTATCGCCTTCAAACACAATTCGAAAGACCAATCCTCCATCAGCAGTAATTATATCCGATGTCTGTTTCGGGATCGGGACGGTAATATTTGGATAGGTACGGACAACGGAATCTCGATTCTTGATCCCTTAGACAATCAATTTGAGTTACTTGCCCCTGTTTTGGATAATGCCCTGGGGGCTACTATAGGCACTGAAAGAATAGAAGAAGACCAAGATGGGACTTTGTGGAGTCGGGCTATTCAAGGCAAAGAATTTTTAGGGGCGGCAAACCACGGTATTTGGGGCTATAACCCTATTAGCCAAGAAAAAATTGAAATTCCATTACCCAAAATAGCTCGTATGATTGCCCGATTGTCCGACTCGACTTTTCTGATACAAGCAAAGTCGACTTCCGAAGAGGATAAGCTTGAAGCGCTCTATGTATGGCATAGCAAAACACGAAAACTAACTCCCTATCAAAGTTCGATGAAGTTAACTCCGTCAATGAAGAATTACTATTCGATACATTATCAAAAAGACGAACTGTGGCTCACAATAGGTGCATATAATGTATTTATTTATCAGCTTAGGCCTGATTTTTATAACCTTTATACCTACGGCAAAGAATTCATGACCAAAGGCAAAACCGCTTACAATTTTATACTTATCCGTGATACGGAAGGGTTTAATTGGTTTTCCTCTTTTTCTAATGAAGTGTTTTATTTGGATAAAAGCCAAACTCCCCAATTGGACTCTTTCCAATTACCGTATATGATAAATGACTCTACGATCATCAATCAACTGATTCGGATTCCTTTAAAAAAAGACACCGAACAAAACCAATATACCACCGCTTTGCTCGACTATCAAGACGAATTATTGGTTTCTACCTCCGATGTTGGAATTTTTGTCATTGATAAAAAAACAAAAAAAATAAAAAAACAATATACCCAAAAAGATGGCTTGCTCGACAATGGCATCTATGCGATGATAGCGGATAAACAAGGAGTTATTTGGCTTTCACAACCCAAAGGCATTACAAAATGGAACAAGAAAACAGAGCATTTTGAACATTATTATGCCCAAACCGATATTCCGACAGTAGGCATGAAAGCGCAGGGGAATCAAAGAGGGACAGGCTATTGCAGTCCCTTTAGCGGCAAAATTTATTTTAGCACCGATGAAGGATTGATTGCTTTTGATCCCAAAAAATTGCGTCAAAATCGCCAAAAACCCGACGTTTTTATTTCCAAATTCAAACTTTTTGGGAAAGAATATGCCTTCGACAGCGTCATAAATGCCAAAAAAGAAATTGTACTAAACTACGATCAAAACTTTATTAGTTTCGAACTTGCCGCCCTCAACTATTCCAACTATAGTTTCAACCAATACGCCTACCGAATGGAAAATTTTGATCAGAATTGGATACTTTTAGGCACAAAAAACGAAGCTATTTATACCAATTTGCCCGCAGGCACATACACATTTCGGTTCAGGGCAAGCAACGACAAAGGCGTATGGAACGAAAAAGAAAATTTTATTAGTGTAATTGTTTTGCCGCCTTGGTGGGCTACTTGGTGGTTTCGTACCCTTGCCCTAAGCCTTATTTTGGGAGGGGCTTGGACTTTTTACAAAATTCGGATAGGCGGTCTGAAAAAACAAAGACAGATATTGGAACAGACCGTACAGGCTCGAACCCTTGAGATCGAACAGCAAAAAGCCACCATCAGCATGGCTTTTGCCCAAAACAAAGCCGTAACCGATGCCCTCGACAGCAGTGCTATAGTTTCGATTGGTGATTTGCAAGGGCGAATCATCAAAGCAAACGATATTTTTTCCCAGATTTCAGGATACTCGATGGACGAACTCATGGGGCAAGACCATCGGATTGTCAATTCGGGGCATCACCCCAAAAGTTTTTGGGTAGAAATGTGGAAAACGATTGCCAAAGGGCAGACATGGCGCGCCGAAGTCTGTAACCGAACCAAAAACGGAGAAATCTATTGGGTAGATACGGTTATAAACCCCATTTATGACGAAAAAGGCAAGATATACCAATATCTTTCGATCCGCACCTTAGTAACCGAGCGCAAGAATGCTGAAAAAACTATCCAAATTCAAAATGAGGAATTGCAAAACAGCCTTGCACAGCTGATCCTGCTTAGGCAAAAAAGCGAAGATTCATTAGAAGAACTGAACGTTACTCTCGACATAGTTTCCAAACAACGTGATGATATTATTTCGTCCATCAACTATGCCCTGCGTATCCAAAATGCTATTATTCCCCAAGAACAGGAATTACAAAAACATTTCGACTGTTTCGTGTTTTTCCGTCCCAAAGATATTGTATCGGGCGATTTTTATTGGTTTGCCGACAAAGGCAATAAAAAAATTATTGCCGTAGCAGACTGCACAGGGCATGGCGTTTCGGGGGCTTTCATGACCATGATCGGCAATAATATCCTCAACCAAATAGTGCATGATTACGAAATCCATGAGCCTGACGAAATCCTGAACCTTATGCCTATTTTGTTGGAAAAAACCCTTTCGCATTCCGAAGGAAAAGTGGCTGACGGTATGGATATTTCGATTATTTCAATCCAAACCTTACAAGGTCTTGAAGACCTTGTAAGGTTTAAAGTAAGTTATGCAGGTGCTATGAACCCGCTGTATTATGTTCAAAATCAAGAATTTAAGGAACTCAAAGCCGATAAAAAACCTATTGGGGAAAAATTTGATGAGGACTTTACGTACAAAAAACACGAAATAATTTTTGATGAAAAAAATTCAACATCAAAAATCAAAAACTCAACATTTTATCTCTGTTCAGACGGTTTCCAAGACCAATTTGGCGGGGCAGGAAATAGAAAATTTATGAGTAAAAATTTGAAAAAGCTGTTTTTTGAACTTTCGGATAAACCCATGGCGGAACAAAAACAGATTTTGGAAAAAACCTTTGACGATTGGAAGGGCAAAAGCGAACAAACCGATGACGTGTTGGTGGTAGGGGTTCGGCTGTAGTTTTTCCTTGCTTAGAAAAGATGTTTTTTGCGTATAGATCATGGCAAATCCTAAGCCCAGTTTGTAGCCTCATAAGCCAATCTTTTGGAGAATAAGACTTGCCCATGAAATATTTGATTGTGCTTTTTTGGAAAAGGAACGAAGGAATTTTTGTAGATTTGCAGAGAAGTGATACCTAAATTTTTATTTATGAACAACGAACAAACGCCTCCCCCTGCCCCCTCATTTTATGAGTCCAATGTGGTTTTCATCAAGGCTTTAGTAGTCGGTTTTTTGATTTTGGCATTGCTGATTCCTACGGCTATGATTTCGGGCTTAATTTCGGAGCGCGAAAGCACCCAGCAGTTTGCCACCCAAGAGGTTAGCTCCAAATGGGGCGAGCGCCAAACGCTAACGGGTTTGGTACTTACTTTGCCTTATTACGTCTATGCGCGCGATACTGCCAATCGGCTGATTCGAACAGTCGAATATGCCCATTTTTTACCTAACTTATTGAATATCAAGGGCAAAATACAGCCCGAAAAACGCTACAGAGGAATTTTTGAGGTGGTCGTTTATAAATCCGATTTGCAGTTTTCAGGTAATTTTAAAAACTTGGAATTGGCAAAACTCAATATCGACCCTAAAGATGTCATTTGGGAAAAGGCTTTCGTGGGTTTGGGGATTAGTGATTTGCGGGGCGTAAAAGAACAGGTAAAAATCAAATGGAATGCTTCTGAAAATCTGTTCAATGCGGGTTTGGAAACCAATAACGTGATCGAGGCGGGAATCAGTGCCAACGTACCCATTCGCCCTGATTCGGTTTCGCAAACTTTTGATTTTCGGTTTGATCTCAAACTAAACGGCAGTTATTGGCTCTATTTTGCTCCTGTGGGCAAGGAAACCATTGTCGATGTAAGTTCGGATTGGGCAAGCCCAAGCTTCAGCGGGGCTTTCCTACCTGATGATCGACAGGTTTCGGAAAAAGGTTTTACCGCACATTGGAAAATACTGCACCTAAACCGCAATTTTCCGCAACAATGGACTAATAATTCCCAAAATATTACAGGTTCGTCCTTCGGAGTCGATCTCATTTTGCCTGCCGATGCCTACCAACAAACGACTCGTTCGGTCAAATATGCCATTATGTTTTTGGCATTGACTTTTACAGTTTTCTTTTTTATGGAAGTCCTAAACGGCAAATTTGTTCACCCAATCCAATATATTTTGGTTGGTTTGGCACTTTGTATTTTCTATGTTTTGTTGCTTTCGCTTTCTGAACATTTGGGATTTTCGATGGCTTATTGGCTGGCAAGCGGGGCGGTCGTTTCTTTGATCACGTTTTATGCTCGGTATGTTTTGCAAAACAATCTTTTGACAGGCGTACTTTCGGGCGTTTTGCTTATTTTGTACGCATTTTTGTTCGTTATTTTACAACTGGAGGATTATTCACTGCTGTTCGGAAGCATTGGTTTGTTCTTGGCTTTGGCACTGGTGATGTTCTTTTCGAGAAAAATAGATTGGTACAAAATAGGCTTGGAAAGGCTGAAAAAGCAGGATTAGGATTTTCAAA
>JAAFHK010000084.1 GCA_013297565.1 Cytophagales bacterium | reverse complement strand
AACCTATCGTCGAGCTATTTCTACTTTTCCACAAGAGGATCAACAAGCAGTTGTTAATTATAAGTATCATTCCTATATAGATAGAAGTACTGTAGTTTTAACCTATGGAGAAAGTGGAAGTTGGGCAATGGCAAGTGATATTTTTAGTGATTTAGTCTTTGTAGGCTTAGAAAAGTCAGTAAAAACCGAATTTAAAACTTGTTTTTCCGAAATAATTATGGATTGCTATTCAGTCTCTGATTTTTTAGGAGATAGAATAGGCGGAAGTATTACACAAGAAGCAAGAGATAAAATTATAGAGTTATATATTTGAATTTTATAATTTATTTTTGAAGTCCCAGATAAGTGATGCAAATTCCGCCCGCCATGCTTTTGCAGAGTGGCAGCACTTATTTACCTGAACAATTAGGAAATTACACGCCACCAAGAATCAACCTCGCTGCTGTAGTAGGTATCTTGAGGGAAAAAGCAAGGGCAATTTATTTAGAAAATCAAAAATTGGTAGTGGTTCAAAATGTATGATCATTTTTATTGTATTTTTTTAACAATAGTTATAATTTTTGCAATAAATACAAATGATCATTGCCGCCTCATGATTTTCCATTTTCTTCGAAAAAAAACAAGTTTTTCGAACCGTTCGGCGATTTCTGGATCGAATATAATTATTGTTTCCTTCAATAGCTTTAGTGTAATTTTTTCCGATTCGTATGTTTATTTCGTAGGAACGAACCTTAGCAAAAGTTTTCCAATGATCGGTACAATATTCGCCTACATTGATACCTTGTTCGATCAATTTTCGATACAATGCTATAGCTGTTTTTTTGCTTCTATCTCCAACGAACATAGGCAAGCACTTCCTGTGTTTCCTTAGAATAGGCGTAAATAAGCCATTTTTTATTACTTTTTCGTTCCAACATACGTCCAAAATTCATCGATTGGTAAACTAGCATAATATTTATGCCGAGGTACGAATGAAAAAGAAATTGCATAATCAAGTAAAATTTTCAATACGTAATATCTACTCACGAAAAACATTTTTTCAATATCACGAATGCCACAATTTCGGCATAAAGCGCGTTCAATTTGAGCGCTAGTGGCAGGATCAGCTCCTCGATTTTGATAAAATTTTTGAAACTGTTTTCGACAATTCGTTGCATCGAAAATGTTGTTTTCCTGTAGGTTTTATCCCATTTTTTTACTGTATTTTTGCTTTGACAATGAGGGCAAGGCATCATGTTTGTATGGAATTTGGTTTTTCTACAAATTTAACTCCCTCATTGTCAATTTGTTATATCGATCATACATTTTGAACCACTACCAAATATTGAAATAAAAATTACAAAGCCAAGAGAAATTCGAAAGGAATATGTAGGCGTTTTTGCCATGCTTTTTCCGAATGATCTTCACCAATAAACTCCCGTGTGATCCAGTTTTTGTCCGAAAAGCCTTTGGATTTCATGATCGCATCAGCTTGTTTTTGGAAAGGAGGATAGTAGGCGTCAATAGTGGCTGTTCCATAATCGAAATAAATTTTATTTTTTTTCGGATTAGGCAATTTTTTTTGCAAATAATTCATAAAAGCAGATGGAACAGGATTTGGATTTTTTTCTTGTGGCATTACGCCTATCCAGTGCGTAGAAATACACGCCGCCCCACCAAAAATTTTTGGATATTCACAAATGGCATACATCGAGATCAAACCGCCCATGCTCGAACCCGCAATGAAGGTGTTTTGCTGATCTTTTTTGGTCGAAAATTTCTTGTCAATGAAAGGCTTCAGCTCTTTGACCAAAAATTTCAAATACTGATCGGATTGGACTTTTTCGGCGAAAAGCGGATATCCTGTATCACGATTGAGCTTATAAAGCGAGTCTTGAACATTTTTGGGCAAGGATTCGAAAGGTTTTTGAGGAAAATACTCACAATGCCGTTTTTTTCCGCCATTCCAAATGCCCACCACAATACAATCACGTACTTTTTTCTCTTTCAAAAGCCGACTCATCACTGTATCAATTTCCCAAGCCTGTTTGTTCCAAGTAGTGCTTGCATCATAAAGCATTTGCCCATCGTGCATATAAAGTACGGCATATTTTTTTTGCGGACTGTAGCCTTCGGGCAACCAAACATCTACGTTTCGAGCCGTAACGAACTGGGACGCAAAATCTGGAAAACGTTGTAATGTACCTGCACTTACCTTGAGTTCTTGAGCCAAAAGAGGCAAAAAACTCATCTGTATAAAGAAAAAAAAAATTGATAAAGATTTCATTTTGGTAGAGAAATAAAGTTTAGAGAACTGTTTATCAGATACTTACGTAAAACGTTAATAAATATAAAAAAAAACTTGCTTTTGAAATTCTTTTTCCGTAAAAATCAGCATACTTTTTGTTTTGATTGCGTTTATACAACTAATCTCACAAGAAAAATCAAAAAATTTATATGCGAAGTATCCTTTTTATCACCCTTCTACTGGGTAGTCTAAGTTTGAAAGCCCAAGACCCTCACGCATTGGACGTTTCGGAAAATGCGGATTGCGACTGCGCCAAGGAAGTGAATACTTTGGTACAGGTTGGGGCGACTACGCCTCCGCTTTCGCATGGCAAAAAATTGGAATTTTTGGGCAATGATCGCCGCAGTTTGTATTTTATGGAGCGCGAACATCATACGGTTTGGTACAAATTTACAATTGTCAAAACAGGTGTCTTGACTTTTAGCCTCAAACCCACCAATCCTAAAGACGACTACGATTTTGTGCTGTACAAATACAACGGAAGTGAAAATTTTTGTAATGATATTGTTAAGAAAAAAATATTTCCTATTCGTACCAATTTGGCACGAAATTCGGTAACTCATAGCGAAACGGGCTTGGACTACAACGGACTTGACCCCTTTGTAAGAGCAGGGAAAGGGAATACTTTTAGTAAATCCTTGCAGGTCAGAAAAGGCGAAGTATATTATTTGTTGGTTGATAATGTCTATCCGAAAGGCGAAGGACACACGATCAAATTTGCTTACGAAAGAGGCAATTATGAATTGGCAGGCAGAGTAATTGACGATATTAGCAAACAGCCTTTGAAAGCCGAAATCGTATTACAAGATATGCTCACAGGCGAAATCATTTTGAAAACTTCGTCAGATTCGCTTTCAGGCAAATTTAATTTGAATGTACCCTACAGTGTGGTGCAGAAAAAAGAAAATTATACGGTACAGATTTTTAAAGACAAATATTTTTTCAGAGATACGATTGTGTCTTCGGGTGATGTCCCAAAACTAATCGAAAGAAGCGTTACGCTTGATTATCGGTTGAAAAAGATAAAAAAAGGAGGCGTTTATCATTTGCCCAATATTCATTTTTATCCTGGTTTGCCCGTCCCAACGGCAGATGCTCCGCATCACTTAAAACTTTTGGAAAAAATGATGGCAATGAACCAAAAAATGGTCATTGAGATAAGCGGACACACAAATTTGAATCAAGGTTCAAGGGAATTTCACCTCAAACTTTCAAAATCACGTGCCGAAATGGTCAAACACCATTTGGTAAAAAGCGGAGTAGCCGACAAACGGATCGAGGCGGTGGGCTACGGTTTTGATAAAATGATTTTTTCGAGGGAGGAAGTGTTGAAAGATGCCAAAAAAGGAATGTTGAACCAACGCGTAGAAGTGAAGGTTTTGGAATATTAGTCAATACGCTTCGGCGTAAGTTTCGCAGGCTGAAGCCTACGTTACACAAGAATAGTTGATCAATTTTTTGATTGGTTGATTAGTTGTTTGTTTGAGTGAGAAAGGCAGTTCGTTTTACGGACTGCTTTTTTTGTTCGAGGGGGGTAATCAAAAACAGGAATAAAAATATTGACTTTTTGCAGTTCTTCTCGAATAGTTTGGTAAGAATCGATAATTTTTTCGGCTTCGGCTTGTTTCAAAATATCACTTGTATAAGCCAAAAATGCCTTTAATCCCATTTCTTTTGCTTCATTTCTTGCCTCTCGATCATCAATGATCAAGACTTCAGCCTATATTTCCCAAGCCAAATTTAGTACATTTTTTTCACCCGTCTGAATAGCACGTTTGAAAGGATAATTCTTTGTAGCATTTTCTACTTGGATAAAATCTTGCAAAGCCTCTCCAATATGTTGATATTCTTCGTTTTGATCTGAAGGCAAGACCTCTGCAAGCACTTCAGGTGTAATACTTATTTTACCAAATAACTTTTGTAATATATCCAAACGCTTAATTCGAGAAAGGCTAATTAGCGGACTTGTATTGGAGATGATTTTCATTTTCGGTTGTTCATAAGTTGTGAAAACTGTTGATAATTTTGCAGAATTTCGGTTTTGGAAGCATTGATAAACGAAAAACGGTACTGGGCGAGCAAATCCATAAAACCTTGATAAGAAAGCCCAAGCCAAACTGCCGCCTCACGCAAAGAGAAATTACCTCTTTGGTACTCAACAAGCACAAAACTATGCCACAAAAGGGTTTTTAATTCTTGCCGATCGGCATAGCGTTCCGACAAATCAGGCGGAATAGGAATAGAAATAGTCGTCATGTTGTTTTCTTATTTCGGTTTCCTACAAAGATACTAACAATTTTCTTGAAAATAAACAATATGAAGCCTAACTATCCAAACCCAATCCTTGCATATCGAATTGGCTTAATCAACACTTGAATAGAACTGGGGCTTATTTTTATCCATGCTAAGGTTGTTTTCCCAACATAAAGATTTGCCTTTTCAATAAAAAGAAGTATTTTTGAGAAGAAATTAACAATCCGAATCGCAAAACCATGATCACTGAACAAAATTTTCGTACCCTTTTACAACAGCTTGGTTTTCAAGAAAATAACCAAATTTTTGAGAAAAAATTTTCGAAAACAGAGGCGTATTTGAAAGTCGATTTTGGGAAAAAAGAATTGATTTATCCTGAAAATAAAGGTTTGATTATCAACGAATGCCAAACTTGTAATTTTTCTCAAAATGAAAATTTTGTTGTTTTTGAGTGTGTGCATCGATTATTGGAAAAAGATTATTTGCCTAAACATATCGAACTCGAACCTAAAATAAAATCAGGACATGGGGCAAGCGGCGGAAAGGCGGATATTTTGGTAAAAAGTCAAGAAAAAAATGAAAAAGGAGAATATAAACCTTTGCTTTTATATTTTGCCATGTAAAAATTCATTGTCAGGCTTTAATGTACGCCAAGAGCAACCAGATTTGAGTACATAAACAAGGGTATTGAAAAGATAATGATAGGAAACTTTTAGCCGACTGTGATTTAATTTATGACTAAGATAAGATACGAATATGCTCCGAAAAATCTTTTTCAGAAACAGAAATTGGTAATTTGCTCATAAAGTTTTTTTTACGCAAAGATACTAAAACTCAACTAAACAAGTCCATTGTCAAAGATACTATCGAGGAAAGAAAAAAGACACTCAAACGATTTGGAATATTACGGCTGGGTAGTAAATTCAATCAAAAATGAATTTGTACGAACGAACATTCTTGTTCGCCACAGAAACGAACAAGAATGTTCGTTCGTACGAAAAAACCAGTTTAGTTTCGGTATAAATTCAAAAAACCAACGAAAAATGATAAAGTATAATTTATTTTGGAAAAATATATAGTAAGTAATAGACAAAATTATACATTTAATTTCTGTTTTTCTAATTTTGCTTTCAATCCTGAACGTATGAAAAAAAATCACCTCTATATTCTCGTTCTTTTGGGGGCTTTTGGCTTACTTTTGGCGGCAGAATACATCACACCCAAACCGCTTAATTGGACACGAAGTTACAGCCAAGACGACAAAATTCCATTTGGTAACTATTTGGCTTTCAACCGTTTGGAAGATATTTTTCCAAACCAAACCATCATTAATTATCAACAAACGCTTTACGAATACAGCCAAAACGATACTTTGATAGGCGAAAATTTTATTTTCATCAACAACCGTTTTATTGCCGACAAACTCGAAACGGAAGCCTTAATGAAACAGGTTTTTGAGGAAGGGAGCAATGTGTGGATTGCGGCGGAAACTTTTAGTGGTACTTTGGCGGATACTTTCCAAATCAATACATTCAATCGTTCTTTTATGCCCGATCCTTTGAACAGGGATAGTTTGGAATTGTATTTTACCAATAAAAAACTTCAATCAAAGGCAGTTTATCGTTATTCTCAGGCTACGGTTTCGAGTCATTTTGAACTGTACAAAACCCTCAATTATGAGGTTTTAAGCCGAAACTCCTACGATTCGGCAGTTTTGGTTCGGATTCCGCATGGCAAAGGAGCATTTTATTTTCATGCTTGCCCTTTGGCTTTTACCAATTACCATTTCTTGTCCCAAAATCACGCAGATTATATCAGTACGGCTTGGTCGTATTTGCCTGTTCGCCCTGTGGTCTGGGACGAATACCAAAAAGTAGGTCGGGCAGGTGCGCGCACTCCTTTGCGGTATATTTTGACCGTAGAACCGCTAAAAATTGCCTTTTGGTTGAGTATTATTGGTTTGCTCATCTATACTTTTTTCCACGCCAAACGCACTCAACGCCCCATTCCGATTATTCGCCCTCCGCAAAACGATTCCTTGGATTTCGTCAAAACTTTGGGACAACTGTATTATCAAAGGCAGGATCACAAAAATTTGGCGGACAAAAAAATACAATATTTTTATGAGTATTTGCGTAATCAATATTACATAAACGAAACGCCGCTTTCGAACGAGTGGAAAACCAAACTTTTGGCAAAAACCAATTCGCAAAACGAAGAAATCCAAAATTTGGTCGATCTGTTGGCTCGCATTCAGCGTTCGGAACAGATAGACGAAGCCACTCTGCAAAATTTGGTACAAATGATGAAAAAAATTACGCCATGAAAAAATTATATTTTCGTAACATAGGCTTTAGCCTGTGTTTAATCTTTTTTCTTTTTTCCCTTTCTGTTTTTGCCCAAAACGCAGACGCTGACCGTTATCAGTTCCAGACGAATACGACGGCTACACTGGTCGATATGAGTTCGGGAACGCAAACGCTGTTGGGCGCAGGACTTAGCCTAAAAGCCTCGCCCGTTACGCCAATAGGTTTCGGAATTTGGTTTATGGGTTGCTATTATAAAGATTTTTCGGTAAATACCAATGGTGTAATTCGTTTTGGGACAACACCTTTGGTCGATGGAGCTAATTCGTACAATCTTCCAAATAATGCCCGTGTGGTGGCTTTCTCGATTCTTTCACAACTTACAGGAACAAGTAAACTATTTTGGAAAACAAGCCCTACAGGAAAAGTACATTACAAAGTGATAGGCACAGCACCGAATCGGGTTTTGGTCATCGAGTGCCTTAATATGAGCATGATTAAGGAAGCTGAAAATGCTACAAATACGAATGCGGATATTACTTTTCAAACCCTTATTTATGAAAGTAGCCCTAATTCAGACGCAAATGCGGGAAAAATAGAATTTCGGTATGGAAAAATGGTTTCGCCTATAGATGATTCGGGAACTACTGATCCTAATATTATTACTACAGGAATTGGCGAAGATGACAAACCCAATAAGGTAAAAGGCGTAAATTGGAATAGTGGCACACCCATTGCCCAGCCGTCTTATGTGCCTAACCGTCTTGCAAAAGGCATAATTACTGTTCTCAACCAGACCGCCCCAAACGCTTCGCGAACTTTCATTTTCGATCCGCCTGCGGCAAATAGTACGGTGAGTAATTTGAAACTTTGCCAACCTACGCCCACTTCCATTCAGGCTACTTGGCAAACTTCGAACGCTACAAGTACCTCAAATACAGTCTATTACGCCATTTACCGTTCAAGTAACGGCACAGACTACGAATATTTGACTCGTATAGCTCCGCCAAGTTTGACTTATACCGATCAAAACTTGACCACAGGATCGACTTATTATTATCGGGTTTATGCCGCTACCGAAGGCAAACTTTCGCCTTTACAAAGCACAGGGTCGGCTAATTGGAATTTAAGGGAAAAATTGACTTTTGATATTGGTGCGAATCGAACCATTTGCGAAGGGCAAAGTGTAACGCTTGATGCAGGTGAAGGCTACAATCGCTACAGGTGGAGTACAGGTGATAGTACCCAAAAAATTACAGTAAGTCCTTCTAAAACAAGCACTTACAAAGCTACAGCTTTTCTGGGACAATGTACTTTTGAAAGCAACGAAGTCGAGATCAAAATCGATCCGCCTTATATTATTTCCATTCCGCCCGTTCATTACGTTTGTAAAAATCAAAATACTACTTTGGCGGGATTGGCAGGTTACAAAACCTACGAATGGTACAAAACCGACAACGGAACGAAACGAGTTTTGGGAACTTCTCAAGCCCTACAGACAGGCGAATTGGGTGAGTTGATTTTAAAAGTGAGCAATAATTTGGGTTGCGTCAGCACCGACACTACCCTGATTTTGGCTGTTCCTTCGCCTGTTTATGAAATTACAGGCAAATTTACGCTTTGTGAAAAAGACCTTTTTGCCGAAGTAAGAGTTGTTTTGGACAATACTACGCCCAGCCCTGGCGATACTGTTACTTATGTTTGGCGGAACGAAAAAAATGAAATTCTGGGACGTGATCCCGTTTTGCGCGTCAAAGCTATTGGCATTTATCAAATTACCGTTACCAATACTTTCGGTTGTGCTGTTAGCAAATCGGTCAGGATAACCAACTGTTGCGAAGCCAAAATTGCCGTACCAAACGCTTTTACGCCACATGGCACGCCCGCGAACAATATTTACAGAACCGAATACCAAGATTTATTATTTTTCAAAATGGCGATTTATACCCGTTGGGGGCATTTGGTTTTTGAAACTACCGACCCCAAAGAAGGCTGGAATGGACAGTATCAAGGAAATCCCATGCCTATGGATTCCTACCAAGTCATTATTACCTACACCTCTTGCAAAGAAGGAAATTTTGAGAAAAAAACAATTACCAGCGTTTTGCATTTGTTGGAGTAAAATCGATTTATCTTCAAACAAAGCGATTCTGCTAACAAACGCCACAAGATTTCAAAATCTTGTGGCGTTTTAATTTTTATTTTCAAAATTGTACTTTTTTGAAAAACAAACCTGAAATAGTGCGAACAGAAACAATATAAATACCACTTGGGAAAGGATTTGAATTGATAGTAATTTTGGTAACGTTCGAATAGGTATTTTCAAAAAGACATTTCCCAACAGAGTTTTGTATTCTTATTTCCTCAATAGTTTTTTGGCTATTAACCTCCCAATTTCCATTGATATTTTTCCAAACAACCCAGTCTTGGATAGGGCTACTCAGCCCAATTATTCGGCTATAATTAAAAAAACCACCATTCTCCACTTCTTTCAAACGGTAATACGTTTGGTTAGGAAAAGGCGATTCGTCTGTAAATTGATAGTTTTGGACTGGGTTTCCCAAAGCCGATTTATTGATTCGTTCTATTTTTTCAAATTTTATTCCATCTTCCGACCTCTCAATCTCGAAATATTGAAACTCTGAATTTGCCAATACAGACCATTCCAAACTTACACTTGGCTTGGTGCTTAGGTTTTGGAAAGCTCCTTTGAAAAACAGTAACCTAACAGGTAAAATCTGATTACAATTGCCCCCTACATTGCCACTAACGCACTGAATACACCATTTCAAATTTGAACCAACAAAAATATTCGGTTTCGGTGTTCCTCCGCCTATCGTATAACAGCCACGGGACAAAAAACTTCCGCCTGTTCCTGAACCGCCAACCGAAACGTTCCCATTATTAGCGGCATTAAAACTGCCAAGTATATCTATCGTTGCTCCGCCACTTAAAATAAGCGAGGCTTGATTATCTAAGACCAGATTGCCAGTGATGATAAGCCTAAAGTTACCATTAATCGTCAAATCTCTATTATTATTTATTGTGAGGCTCTTGATGGTGATAATGGCATTATTAGCAGTCGTAAAAGTAATACCCGTATGATTAATAACTACATCATTAGCCGCTAAAGGCACATTCCCGCATGACCAAATACCCGAATTTGTCCATGAAACACTATTTGTATTGGTTGTACAAGTTTGGGCTTGAATTTTAATACCGCAAAAAAACAATATTAATAAAGTACAAAATTTACCCATCATACAAAATAGTTTATATAAATCAAAACTACGATAATAACGTTTTATAGAGCAAAAACGTTTCTTGTTAAATAAATAAGATTACTTCAATTTTGAACTTCAAAACGATTAATTTTTCAAAAAAAAGCATTACAAAATAATTTTCTGTAATCAACTTTTTTCGTTTAAAAACATATTTTATAATCAACTCAAAATGAATAAATTACATAATTTCAAGCTAAACTTTCCTGATTTTGTCGTTTTTTTGAAAAAAAAAATTTAGTTTTGTTTTCCTTAACCAATCCAACAAAACCAATAAATCCATGACAAGCGAAACTACAGAACATTTGGAAACTATAGTAAGTGCGCATATTAGCAAAGATGAAATCTTGAACGATTACCGCATTGCTTGTGAAAGCCGACACGCAAGCCTCATAGGGCGGAAAGAGGTTTTTATGGGCAAAGCCAAATTTGGAATTTTTGGGGACGGCAAGGAACTTGCCCAAATTGCGATGGCGAAAGTATTTCGAAAAGGCGACTGGCGTTCGGGTTATTACCGTGATCAAACTTTTATGTTTGCCATTGGCGAACTTTCTTTGCAAGAATATTTTGCCCAACTCTACGCCCACACGGACGTGGAAGCTGAACCTGCCACCGCAGGACGTTGTATGAATGGACACTTTGCTACGCGAAGTTTGAATCCTGATGGGACTTGGAAAAATTTGGCAAAAATGTATAATTCATCGGCAGACGTTTCGCCAACAGGTTTGCAAATGCCGCGTGCTTTGGGTTTGGCGTATGCTTCCAAACTTTTTCGCCAAAATGAAAATTTGCATAATTTAAGCCAATTTTCGAACAAAGGCAATGAAATTTCCTTTGTTACGATTGGCAACGCTTCCACTTCTGAAGGTTTTTTCTACGAATCCATCAACGCCGCAGGAGTTTTACAAGTACCCATGCTCGTTTCGATTTGGGACGATGCCTACGGTATTTCGGTTTCGCAAGAATATCACACTACCAAAATGAGTATTTCGAAGGCTTTGGCGGGGTTTCAGCGCAACCAAAACGAAAAAGGTTATGAAATTATGACTGTAAATGGTTGGGATTACATGGCACTTTGTGAAACCTACCAGCGCGCCGCCGATATTTGCCGAAAAGAACATATCCCGCTTTTGGTTCATGTCGAACAAATGACCCAACCGCAAGGGCACTCCACTTCTGGCTCTCACGAACGCTACAAACCTGCCGAACGCTTGGTTTGGGAAACCGAACATGATTGTATCAAAAAAATGGGCGAGTGGATCATTTCACAAGGTTTGGCAAGTGCCGAAGAATTGGAAGAAATTAATAAAAATACCCTCAAAACCGCCAACGATGCCCGAAATAATGCTTGGAATGCTTTTATTGAATCTATGCAAGCCGACTATGACGAAGGCTTGAAACTCATAGCCGAAACTACGCGCCGTTATCCTGAAATGAAGGCTTTGGAGCAGTTAAAGCTCGAACTCGAACGCACCATCAACCCGATTCGCCAAGATGTAATTCGAAGCATAAAAAAAGCGATTCGCCTTTTGCGTTTCGAAAGTACAGGCATGAAAACGGTCATGGCAGACTGGCTCAAACGCACGATGGAGGCTAATTTTGACCGCTACAGTTCGCATCTTTATAGTGAAACGGCTGAAAATGGCTTACAAACAGCTCCGATTCCTGCCGAATATGACGAAAAAAGCGCTATGGTTGATGGTCGACAGGTTTTGCAAGCCTGTTTTGATGCCATGTTCGAAAGAGATCATAGGGTTTTGGCTTTTGGAGAAGATGTTGGGAAAATAGGGGACGTAAATCAAGCCTTTGCGGGTTTGCAAGAAAAATATGGCGAATGGCGCATCACAGATACAGGGATTCGTGAAATGACGATTATTGGGCAGGGAATTGGTTGTGCATTGCGAGGTTTGCGTCCGATTGCCGAAATGCAATATTTGGATTATTTGATTTACGGTTTGATTGCCCTTGCTGATGACGTTGCCCTCACGACTTACCGCACAAAAGGCGGTCAAAAATGCCCTTTGATAGTTCGAACGCGGGGACACCGTTTGGAGGGAATTTTCCATTCAGGCTCGCCTATGTCTATGATTTTGAGTACTTTACGTGGAATGTACGTGCTTGTTCCTCGCAACATGACGCAAGCCGCAGGTATGTATAATACGCTTTTGAAAGCCGACAATCCCGCCCTCCTGATCGAGTGCTTGAACGGCTATCGCCTCAAAGAACGTTTGCCAAATAATATTGCCGACTTTACCATTCCGCTTGGCGTTCCTGAAATTATCAGAGAAGGAACGGATTTGACGGTGGTAACTTACGGATCGATGTGCCGAATCGTGGCAGATGCTGCCAAACAGCTACAAGAAATTGGGATTAGCATCGAAATTATCGATGTGCAAACCCTGATTCCTTTTGACCGTCCGCAAATTATTTTGCAATCAATCCAAAAAACAAATCGGGTTATTTTTGCAGACGAGGACGTTTCGGGAGGAGCAACAGCTTACATGATGCAAAAAGTGTTGGACGAACAAAATG
>JAAFHK010000083.1 GCA_013297565.1 Cytophagales bacterium | reverse complement strand
AAATTGGGGCAGATTATATGGCTGATTCTTTTTTCAGAAGTTTCAATTTGCCTGTAACCATTGTGCGTCCATTCAATACCTTTGGTATGCGCCAATCGGCAAGGGCGGTTATTCCTACGGTGATTACCCAACTTTTAAGCGGAGCAGCCGAAATAAAATTAGGGGCTTTGCACCCAACAAGAGATTTCCTTTTTGTCAAAGATACCGTAAATGGTTTTGTAGAAATTGCCAAATCGGACAAGACATTGGGGCAAGAAGTCAATATTGCGACTTGTTCGGAAATTTCGATTGAACAAACAGCCCAAAAAATGATTGATCTGATCAACCCGAAAGCCAAAATTGTTACTGATCAAGTACGCTTAAGACCAGAAAAAAGCGAAGTAGAACGCCTTTTTGGTTCGAATACAAAGATTTTGGAACTGACCAATTGGAAACAACAATACAGTTTCGAACAGGGCATTGCCCAAACAATAGAATGGTTTAGACAGCCCGAAATTTTGAAACGTTATAAAGCCGATATTTATAATTTGTAATATGAGAGCAATTATTTTGGCGGGTGGAAAAGGGTAAAAATATGAGCAAATTTTTGTTTTTACCATTTTCCTTTTGGGAATGTTGATTTATCTTGAAACATTAAATACAAATGAAAATTTTACACATTATAGATTCTTTAGGTTTGGGCGGGGCGCAGATCGTTGTGAAGGGCATTTTTGAAATCCAAAAAGAGAATAAAAATATTTTTTTGTTCGCCTTACGCCAAAATTCACCTGAATTTAAAATTCAACACCCTAATGTTTTTATTTATCCTTCTCTTAAACGTTTTTCTTTCGAACCTATCAAGGAAATAATAAATTTTATTAAAAAAGAAAAAATACAATTTTTACATTGTCATCTGTTTCGATCTCAAGTCTTTGGCTGGATACTCAAAACACTTTTTTTTCCGAAAATTAAACTTATTTTCCATGAACATGGACAAATATTGGGAAGTGATAGTTTTAACAAAAAAGAGGACTTTATTTTTGAAACTTTTTTACGATTTGCCAAAAAACAAGTCGATTTGTTTGTAGCGGTATCGGAAACCATCCAAAAAAAACTCATAAAAAAGGTTTCTGCCAATCCTCAAAAAATTAATATTCTTTATAATTTCGTAGATGAAATGCGCTTTAATAAAAAAAATTATCCTTTAAATACTGAAAATATACGAAAAGAGTTAAATATTTTGCCTAATGAGTATATAATTGGCTTCATAGGTCGCTTAATAGTGGGTAAAGGTTGGCGCGAATTATTAGAGGCTTTAGAACATTTTCCTGCCGAATACCCCATAAAACTGCTTATAGCGGGTGATGGAGTAGATCGGGAAATAATGTTAGAAAGGGTCAAAGGCAAAAATTTAGAAAAAAAAATTATTTATTTAGGTTACGTTGCCAATAGTGAAACTCAATTTTATCCGCTTATCGATGTTTTGGTTGTTCCTTCCTATAAAGAAGCTATGGGTTTGGTAGAGTTAGAGGCATTTGCTATGGAAATACCTGTTATTGCCTCAAACATTGAAGGACTAAATGAGATAGTGAATCATGGGCAAAATGGTTTATTGTGCGAGGTGAAAAATTCGAAAGATTTAGCAGAAAAAATAAGATTGCTTTATGAAAATAAAGATTTAGCAGAAAAGCTTTCTAAACAAGCAAAAATTGATGTTGAAGCTTATACGCTTAGTAATTATGTAGATAAATTATCATCTATTTATCGATAATTTACGCTACGGTTTTGACAACTTGATGCTTGACGGGCTAAAAAACAATTCACGATACGAAGTAAAACCTTTTGATGGTTTTTGGATTGATATTGGTCGCCCCGAAGACTACGATTATTGCAATGAAAACTACGAAATGCTCAAACAAAAATTTAAAATTTGATGGCAGAGGAAATAAAACAGTTTGATTTTGGGGAAAATTGGAAAAATTTTTCTCAAAATGCTCTTACGGACGAACGTCTGGAACAATCGAAACAGGATTTCCGAAAACTTACGGAAGGGATTGACTTGGTAGGAAAAAATTTTTTAGATATTGGTTTTGGGCAAGGTTTAGGTTTGCTGAATGCGGCAACTTTGGGAGCAAAAATTACGGGAAACGATATAAACCCCAAGTGTGCCGAGGTGTTGAAATTTAACCAACAACGCTTTCCAAACCTCAAAAACGAGAATTTTTCTGTAGTAGTCGGTTCTATTTTGCTACCCGAAAATGTAGAAAAAATTAGGCAAAAAAACCAAAATCAAAATTTTGATATTGTGCATTCTTGGGGTGTGCTGCACCATACAGGCAATATGCGAAACGCTATCGAAAACGCCACCTCTCTGGTTGCTGAAAAAGGCATTTTTATTTTGGCTATTTACAACCGCCATTGGTCGAGCCTTCCATGGTTACTGATTAAGTGGTTTTACTGTCATGTGCCTTCTTTTGTCCAAAAAGGATTAGATTATGTTTTTTACCCTATTATTTACACAGCCAAATTTTTGGTAACAGGTAAAAACCCACTGAAAAAAGAACGTGGCATGAATTTTTTTCATGATGTTATCGATTGGGTTGGCGGTTATCCCTACGAATATGCAAGTATTGACGAAATGCAAAAAATGATGGCAAGTTTGGGTTTCGAAATGCTAAAAGCTGTCCCTGCCGAAGTGCCTACGGGTTGTAATGAATTCATTTTTCGAAAAAAGTAACGTATGAGAATCCTTATTACGGGCGCAGGCGGCGTAAGTGCGGACGCCATGCAAAAGCAATTAAGTCTAAACCCGAACAATGATTTGTACTTAACAGAGTTTAAATAGGATAATAAAAAGAATTATTATTCGGCTAATCTCACCGAACCCGATGTGGTTTGCGAACTTTTGACCGAGATACAACCTCGCCAAATCTATCATTTTGCAGGAACTTATACCAATATTTTGGAGCATGATATTCAGGTTAACGTTGTTACCACGCACCATTTATTGGAAAATATGCGAATTTTGGGGCTTCCATGTCGTATTTTGCTCATTGGTTCGGCGGCAGAATACGGTTTGGTTGCCGAAAACGAAAACCCCGTAAGCGAAACCCAAGCCATACGCCCAACAAGTATGTACGGTTTAAGCAAGGTTTTTCAGACCTATCTTATGGAGTTTTATCACCGCGTCCATCGGATCGATGCGGTCATGGTGCGCACTTTTAACCTCTTGGATTCGAATCTTTCCACTAAATTATTAATAGGAAAAATTTATGAGCAAATAAAATTATTCAAAGAAAATAAAATCGAAAAAATAGTTTTAGGAAGTTTGGATAGCGAGCGCGATTACATTTGTACCCAAGAGGCAGTCGAATGGTATGCGAAAATTATGGAAAATGGGGCTTCTGGCGAAATTTATAACATTGGGGCAGGCAAAGGCATGATTGTCGAAGATATTGTTGTGCAAATTTTGGAGGAACATGGGCTTAACCTAAACCATGTCGAGATTCGCCCTTTTTCTGATCCTAATAAACTAAATGTTAAAAAAATATACGCTAATATTAGTAAAGCACAAAATAATCTTTGATTCGATGAAAAAAAAACTATTTCTTAGCCTTATTTGTCCACAAGTGTATCCACTTTTTAATCCCGCCGTCAAAGCCCAATTTGGGGGAGCTGAAATTCAGATGAGTCATTTAGCTAAAAAACTTGTTGGGCAAAATGAAATAGAAAACGTAAGCCTTTTGGTTGCAGACTACGAACAACCCGAACTCGAAGTTCGCGAAAATATCCATTTTTTCAAAGCACTTCTGTCCAAGAAAAATACTTTTTCACAAATCACTCACTTTTTTCTGAGCCTTCACAAACCCCAAACAGATGTTTTTTTGCAAGTAACCCTTACGCCGTTTTCGGGTTTAATTGCCTTGTATTGCCGCCTGATAGGTACGAAATTTGTCTATTGGGTAGCCTCCGATGCCGACACCGATGGAACTCTGCCCTTTGCCGCTAACCCAATCAAAAAATTTCTTTCCGAATTGGTTTTTACTTTTTCGAACCTGATTATTGTCCAAAACCAAAAACAAAAAGAGAATTTACGAAAAAAAGGCTTTGATTCTTTACTAATTTCTTCGTTTTATGCCATGTCGCAAACGCCGCCCGCCGAAAAAAAGCCCGAATTTCATTTGTGGGTAGCCCGTTCTGCCCCGCTGAAACGTGCCGAACTTTTTATCGAATTGGCATCTTATTTCCCTACCGAAAAATTTGTCATGATTTGTCAAAAAAGTTCTGAAGGTTCGCAAGAATACTACGACGAACTCCAAGCAAAAGCGGCAAAACTCGCTAATTTCGAATTTATCAAATACGTGCCTGTAGATGCCAATATGAGTGATTATTTTAAAAAAGCAAAAACTTTTACCAATACCTCGACTTTTGAGGGCGTGCCAACTACTTTTATAGAAGCCTCTAAAAACTCTACGCCCATTTTAGCCCTCAACATCAATCCTGATTCCATGTTCGACCATTACCAATGTGGCTTTTTCTGCCAAAATAGTATGGAAATATTGAAAGAAAAATTGCAGTTTTTATTGGATAATGAAAATATTTACGGAGAAATGGCTCAAAAGAGTTTTGCTTATGCCCAAGAGAACCACAATTTGGAATTGAATACCGAAAAATTGGTAAAGGCTATTTTGGCTTTTTAACCTATTTCTTTTTCCGATAAACTCCATCGATTACTGTCCATTTTTCCGTAAAATTGTAGGTATGCACTGCCTCTATTTTTTCGCAATCGGGCAAAATATTTTCGACTGTTTTTTCTTCATACTGTTGTTCATTTAAGGTTATAATTTCCCGAATCGCCAAACCGTAACCATACCGCTTCGAGGAGTTTTGGGCAGTACGATACCATTTTCCATTTTTTTGGAATATTTTACCCGCACAACGGGCAGTTTTTATGTCCTTCACTACAGGATTTTCGGGGTGCGAAGTCCATTCGCCCATCAGATCATCGGCATAAAAAATAGAAAGTTTATCCCAAAGATCACCATGTTGGGCTTCGATAACGGTCATAAATAGCCAATATTTATTTTCGTGATACAGCAATGTGGCATCACAAGCCTTGATGTTTTCCAATAAATTTTTCACAAAAACCCATTTTTGCGGAAATTCGGCGGCTTTGTAGAGTTCAACTGTTTGATTTTCGGCTGTTTCAGGAATCATATACCATTCGTTTTGGTACTCGAAAACGAATGGATAAGACAAGTGATAATCTTTTTTTAGGATTATTTCAGGTTCGGAATGTGTACCGTTTTCATACAATTCCATCACCGATAAATGCCCTTTTTGTCCTAAAAAACATTCCTCAAAAAAAATGTAATTCTTGCCTTCATTCTCTATCAAAAAAGGATCAGCCCAAAACCGATCTGTAGGCGGCATAAGATAAATCCAATTTTCGAAGTTTTTGTTTTTGCCTTCCTTGTTAATCATTAAGACCCAATAATCCTGCACAAATCTGATCGTATTTATTATTTTTTTACTTATTTTTATGACTTGTAAAATACTCATTTTGAGCATTTTAAAGTTATCAAATGTGGTATTTTGTTCCAAAAACTGATAAATAGGAAACTGATCCAAAGAAAGATTTTGGGACTTACTAAACTTTCGAATTGCCTCAAGGAACAACTCTACACTTTGCCAAAAAATCATATTTTGGTTCAGGCAAGGAGAAAGGATTTGATTGAAACATTGGGCATAATTGAGCAGATAATTTTGCTTTTCTGTTTTTGCCACAATCCCAATGCCCAAATAGTCTTTGTCCCTATATGCCTCCTCAAAACCTGCAAAAGCAAGGCTTGGAACAGGGTTTTCAGGAAAAGCGATTTCCCAAATACCGTATTTGCTTTTCTCAAAAAATGATTTTTCGGATATAGGAAAATTCGTCAGATTCAGCAAAATATCAACTTTTTCTTTGTTTTCAGACTCCCCCCTTTTCAAAGAGGGGAAGGGGTGATTTTTTTTTATTATAATTTCAAAATTACTTTTGGCAAGCGCATCAGGTTGGCACTTAAAACCAAAAACTTTCTTGTCCAAAAATTGATACGCGCTAAAAAGCAGACTCTTAGAAGGTTTGGGTGAAACGACTTCGAAATAATACATTTCGTGATTTTCGGCTTGTAGTTTTTGGACAAGTTCAGTTTGCCAAGCAAAAACATTGTTTTTTTCGAAAATTAGCCCTATTTTCAGTTTATGCAAATCCATAATCGCCTTGTAGATGGGTGAAATATGAGTTTTCGTAATTAAGTTTTTCCATAATTTCGGTATCAGCTTTGTAATAGGCATTTTTTCCCACGAAAACCTCTTGCAAGCCCAAATTTCCGAGAATTTGACTTATTTGCGGATTAAAATGAGAAAAAGTAATGAAAGTGACTTCATTTTTTTTAGCAAATTCTTTAGCAAAACTCACTATTGGCGGCAAAGCTTTGTCGAAATCTTCTGCCCAAAAATCCAGCATTTCGAGCTGTTTGAAGCGATGGGCGGCTTTTCGAAAACGAAAAATGGCGTATCCTTTCAAACTATTTTCTTCGTAATAAGCAAAAATTTTCTTCTCAAAGTTTGCATCAGCACAAAACCAATTCATGCTTTCCGAAGTGCGTACTCCCGTAAATTCGAACTTATTTTTGGTTCTTTCCCAAAGTTGATCGAAAGTTTGATCGGCTTGGGTAACTTCCTTAACCATTAGATTCGAACCAAGCTTTAAGCCTATTTTTTGTTTGAAATATAAAAGTGGTGAAGCCAAAAAAGACAAAGGTTTGATCAAAAATTGGTCAATTTTTTCAAAATAAGTCTTACTTTCCCATTTCTTAATAAAGAAAAATTGTAAACTTTGGGCATGATTTACAAATAAAATACTTAACTTTTCCGAACAAGTAGGCTGTAATTTGAATCCAAAAGTCAAAAGAATTTGGGCAACAGTTTCACTTGCTGTATTGTTGAATATGAATGTGTCCGATCCTTGATCGATAATTTTGTATAGTAAATAAATGCTTTTTTTCCTAAATTCATGGCTTACGAACCAAGAAGTAGCGGAGAAGGTGGTTTTTGCTTCTCTTTCCGCCCAAAATTGCGTGGGAATACTGCCCAAAAAACCACCTATTTTTTCATTTTCGACCAAAATCCATGCTTTTTGCAAATCATCACTTAAATAAGGATTGTTTTCCCAAATGGTTTGGAAAGTATTTTGCCAATATATTTTGTTAGTTGTTGCCGCCTGATCGTCCAAAAAATTAACAATTAATTGGATTTGTTCCTCATTTTTGATGCTTTCTAAAGTAATCATGAAACAATTATGGGTTTAGATAATTCGTTCAGCAGCGTTAATTACCAAATTCGTAGCATTAATCTGTTGGCTTGCCTCCAAAAAATACATGACACTTTCTGCCGTTTCCTCTACGGTTAGCAAACGTTTAAGTGGGTGTTGCTTGCTCATATTCTCAACTATTCTCTCGTCAGTATCAACAGTTAAGGCAGTTTGCATAAAAGCAGGCGAAATACAGTTAGAAGTAATGTTAAATTTGGCGTTCTCCACAGCCCAAGATTTGCTCATCGATGCCAAATATTGTTTGGCGGCAACATAATCTGCCCAGCCTATGGGCGGATTACTAACTAATGCGGCGCTCAAAATGGTAATAATCTTACCAAATTTTTTATTTCGAAAAATCGACAAGGCACTTTGAGTCAGTTTAAGTGTAGGTAAAACATTATATTGGAAAGTATTCAGAAAAGTTTGAGCTTGTATTTGGTGAAAATGCTGAACTTTTAGATCAGTCCAAGCATTATTAATAATAACATCGATATCCATTTCGCTTATTTTGCTACATAGGGCATCCACCGAGGTTTCCTGACGAAAATCACAAAAAAAACTTTTTACATTCACATATTGAGTTTCCAAATTCTCCGCTTTTTGTTTGGAACGGGCGTAGGAAAAAAGAACTTGATGCTGTTTTTCGGCACATTTTCGTACTACGGCTTCGCCCAAACCCGATGCCCCCCCTGTGATAAGAATATTCATATTTTTTTTACTTGAAATTTACCTTTTGCCACTTTTTTCTGAAATTGATTTTCAAAAACAAAACTGAAATCATATACTTTCACCGATTCGTGCCACTCAGTAAGGCTTACTTTTAGCACAAGAGAATCATTTAAAAATACAGGTTTTAGGTATTGAATTTCTTGGGTAATGAGCATAAGATCGGTTGCTGGTAGTTTTTCACCCACAAAATACGAAACAAAACCATTCAAAATATTTCCGTGCATAACTATGCCCTGAAAACCCAATCCCTGTGCATATTCTGAGTCGGTGTGTAGTGGGTGTCGGTCTTTAAAAGTTTCTAAAAAACCTTGATAAACGGCTTCCGATACAGCAAAATGCGTTTCGAATTTATCACCTGCTTTCATTTTCGTTAATTCAAATAAAGATGAATGGCTTCACACATTGCCCCAACGTTTTCCCAAGCCATAATTTCTTCGGTTTTGAATTTGAGTTTAAAATGCTTTTCGATAGCCACAACCAACTGAATGTGTGCCAAAGAATCCCACTCTTCGATGTCGTCCGAAGTGGTTTCAGGTTTAATGCTTAAGTTCTCATTATCAAGCACTTCCCTAAAAATAGTCTTGATGTCCTCTAAAATTTTATCCATGTTTTATAAAATGTTTTTGTAATTGATAAGTTCCACAATCGAGTTCCCAAATTTTGTCTTTAGAACTAAAGCCTAAATTTTGATAATGATCCTTGACCAAGCCGTTTTTTGCCGTTGGAAGATACTCTCCAATAATGGTTTGCAAACCATCGTTTTGAGCAAATTTAACCATTTCGTTCAAAAGTAGCGCTTCTACCCCTCTTTTCAAAACTCGACAGCTCATGATCCAAGTATCAATAAAAATAAAACCTTGCTTTTTTTCCAAAATAACCATACTGATCAGCCCGTATTCTCCAAATTTATCTTTCAAACTGACCGTAAAACTCGCAAAATTCTCGGACTTCGCAATCTGTTCGATGTCTTGTTCCGTATAGCGAACGGTTCGCAAATTGAATTGGTTAGAACGTTGGGTAAGTTGTGCCACGCGCGGCACGTTAAATTTGCTAATCGGCTGTATTTTGGCTTCCATTTGCAGGTTTGCCAAAAATTCTTCCTCGTTAGCAAAATGTTTTTTCTCACTTAGTCGGACGGATTCCTCTTGATATTGTTTAGTGCGAATTTCATCATTATCGGAAACGGAAGCTGTTTCAAACAAATTAAGCTCTTGTAAAAACGACACATATTCTGCAGGGTCTTCGGGAAGTTCTGGAACACAAACTTCGGGAAGGTTTTCTCTAACCATATTTCGCTCGAAAGGATTATCGTCCAAAAACACCAAAGAATCCATACCTATATTCAAAATTTCTTGGATTTGGCGAATATTATCTGCTTTGTTGTCCCAATTTGCCACAAAAACAGCAATATCTTCAAGTTTCAAGACCATATCAGGGTTTTTTTCGAAGGCTTCTTTGGCTATTTTTTCGTCATTTTTGCTACAAACGCACAGAATAATGCCTCTTTTTTTGAGTTCTTTTGCCCAAATCTGCAAATTAGTAAAGGCTTTTCCCATACCTAAGTTTCCTATCTGTATGCCTTCCCAACCGTCATCACCTACTATGCCGCCCCAAACCGTATTGTCCAAATCCAAAATTAATGCTTTTTTGATTTTTCCTGAAATACTTTGCACCGTATCGCTGATTCGTTTGGCAAGCATGGGCAAAAACTCAAGTCCCCAAACCATGTCGGCATTGATATAAAATTTGCTATCAAAGCTATTTTTATGACCGTATTGGGTAAGCAAGGAAGCCAAATCTATGATGAACAAATTTCTCAACTCTTGCCCCAATTCCATTAATCCCGTATTGATTTTTCGGACTTGGTACAAAAACGAATAATTTACTTTATTGGCGAAATTTCCAAAAATACCGTCATTTAATTCATAAAAATTAAGATAAAAGATTTTTGTTTTTTTGTTTTTTTGGCTAATGGTTTGGCACATTTCGCCCAAAGTTTGCAAATGATTTTGCCAAAAAACAGCCCTTTCGGAATGGGTAGTATAGTAAAATTTCTTGCTTAGGTGTTCAGTGGTTTGACATATTAGCACATATTCGGGTTCGAAATGGTACATCTCCGAGTTGGTATCAAAAATTTGGCGTTCCACCTGGTCATAATCAGCTTCAAACAGCTGGAAATCGATTTTCTGTTCATAGCCGTATCCACGCAAAGCCGTAACAAGCAGTTGCGTAGCCGAATCGCCCAAAACCGCCACACGTACTTTCTGAAAAGCAGAAAAATCTTTTTTTAGGTTTTTTTTGAAATGATTAAAGTTCATGCTTATTGCTTATATGAATGAAAAACTACCAATTTCCAAATACATTTGAATATATTTTCTTGGCAACAATAATCATTTTATCAGTAAAAGGAATACCCTGATCCATAAATCCTTTCCACGTCAAATCACCTTGATTAAAGAGATTTTTGACAATAAATTTTTTTTTATGAAGCTCTATTTTTCTTATTAAATGTTCAGTATTAGGGTATTTCTGATACACAAGTATCAAACGATCAAATACATTTGGTTTATTAGGATCAAATTTGGTAATATTATTATTATGTATTCTAATTCGAACAAGTTCTTCTTTCAAAACCAAAATACTACGATCCTTATAACGCAGGATTCGTACCCAATAATCGTAATCTTCGGTAGCCGCCAATTTTCGATCTTCGTCCAAAAAACTAATATTATTCACTATATTTTTATGAAATAATACGGAAGAAGTGGCTACTTTGCTTTGACTTGTGATTGAAAAAGGCGAGTTAATTACAAACTCGAAAGACAAAATTTGATTTTGGGACATTAAAAAACCGTTTCTCCGCCCATTTGGAAAAGTCATAATATTCGTTCCCACCAACAAAATTTCGGGCTTTTCTTGCAAAATCTTAACCTGTTTTTTCAACTTTTCGGGCAACCACAAATCGTCATCATCGCAAAAAGCAATATATTCGCCTTTTGCTTGTTGCATTCCAAAATTGCGATTGACGGCAATGACACCACCATTGGCATTTTGAAAAGGGCGAATACGAGGATCATTCAAAGAATTTATGGATTCAAAAAATGCGTAATTTGAACAATTATCCACCACAATCACCTCTATATTTTGGTAGGTTTGCCCTAAAATCGAAAGTAAAGTTTCTTTCAAAAGTTCTTGACGATTGTAAGTTGGGACAATGACGCTTATTAAAGGCTGTTCCATTAATTATTTTGTTTTTCCAAGTATTCAAATATTTGCCTAATGCCTTCTTCCAAGCCTATTTTTAAGCCAAAACCTGTATTTTTGAGACTTTTGGAAAGAATAGTATATTTCGAAGGCACAAAATTAATATTTTCCACTAAAATATTGGTCGAATGAAAAACTGAAATATTTTTTTTGTATCGTTTTTCAAAAATATATTTCACTTCAAAAGCCAACTCCAAAATACTTAGGGTTTCTTCGGAACTAATCTGATAAACCGAAAAATCAGTTTTTTCTATTTCGATCAAATGTCTGACCGTATGCGCAATGTCCTGCACATGAATAAAATCCCGCAAAGGACTCCCGTCTGATTGTAAAACAATTCTGTTTTCCTTGAAAGCCATTCGGCACAAATCATTGATTACCAAGTCCCAACAGTTATTTTCTGTGAAAATAGGACTTCCATAACCGTTTGATAATCTTAGGCTTACAAAATTTGTTTTATTTTTTTGGTTCAATCCATTCAAAATATTTTCACACAGCAGATGCGTCAAACCGTAACGGTTCTGGGGCATGGCTTCAAAATTTTCTGGGATTTTTTCCAAAGGCAATTTTCCCAAAACTTGAACCGTAGAAAGGTAAATAAATTTTGAGATATTTTTTTCCAAAGCCCATTCCGCCAAACGCCAAGTTGCCAACACATTGGTTTCACTTACTTGTTCGAGAGGCAATTTTTCAGAAAAGTGATGATCCAGAGAAACCGTATGGACAAGTGCCTCAATATCAAGGTTTTCTAATTTCTCCAAAACATTTTTATCTGTCAAATCACCTTGAATGATTGGGATATTTTTGAAAACGTTATCCACATTTTGGGGTAAAGAGCGGCAAAAAGCAATCACTTCAAACCCTTTTTCTTGTAAAATAAGGCAAATATGCGCCCCCACATATCCATTTGCTCCTGTTACTAATATTTTTTTCATTTAATCAACACAATATTTGAGTTTTACCGCTTGTAGATTGATGTAAATTTGTTTTAAGTCATTGATTTTCATGGAGTCAAAAGCTTCGGAAACAAAATACTCAAATTTGTTCTCTTCGATTTTTTCCAAAATTACAAAATTCCAAAACTGTCCAATGATAAACCCACCTCTCATGATTTTAACTTGATTTTTTTCTACAGCAATCAGCATTTCGGCTAATAGTTGGTATTTCGGATTGCGATCAGGTACGGAGGATTTGAATTCTTGAATAAAAAAATACGGTTCATGCGGAATTTCTGCCGTTCCTTTGGCAACCATAAAATCGGCAAAACCCGCTAATTTTACACCATTCACTACACCTGACAAACTTGCATCATACCAGTCTTGAATTTTACCCTGCACAAAATCAATTTTATCGAAAATTAG
>JAAFHK010000082.1 GCA_013297565.1 Cytophagales bacterium | reverse complement strand
TAATTTACAGCTCCACCTATCTTGATAAGTAGTAATTTACCTTTTGCTAAAATTCCTGAAACACCTAAGTTTGTGCTTGGAGGAATCTGATAGTTCAGCACTATTTCGGGTTTGGTTTCTACACCATTTTGGTAGGTTCTTTTTAGAACAATATTTTTGTCATTGCTAAAAAACAAGGGTTTGGTTTTGTATTGTGGCGGATATTCGCTTTCGTTCAGAATTTCAGTTTCCGTATTTTTTTCCAAATCGTACCTTACGACCAGAGGTTTGAGATACTTGCCAAAAGGCTGAACCGTATAATAGACAAATTTTCCGTCTGCCGAAAAACACCACTGATCAATATGGGCGCTTATTTTGCCTTTTGGGTCTTTTCTTTTCGAAACGTTCAGCTTTTCAAGCGGAGCGCAGGTCGAGTCGGTAAGGAAACTTGTTTTATAAAAATCCCAATCTTTTTGTACCAGTAAGGTTTTTCCATCAGGGCTAATAGCCAAAATAATTCCTTCCAGATGTTCCATTTTGGGACTAAGCCGCAAAGGAATGGCTTGCGCCAATACATGATTGCTTGCAAAGCAAAGTAACAGCGAAATAAAAATAGATTTGAACATAAGAAAATTTGGATTATGGTTTTATTGTTCCAAAAAACGTATTTTTTTTGATTTTACTGTTTGACCAAAACTATCTTTTTATATAATAAAGTTTATGAATAAATGTAGAACGCCCTTTAGGGTGTTTCTAAAATACTGGAAATCAGCATATTGGCACACCCTAAAGGGTATGCTACAGAATTATTCATAAACTCTTACTCAATCAAATTGAATTTACTGTAGCACAGGCTACGAGCCTATGCTACATCTCAACGACCAATTTAGTTTAAGTATAGAAAAGAAAATGGCATGAAGAATATTGCAGATTTTGAGAAAAATACCTACCTTGCTGGCACTTAGGAGTCAATATGGAAAATTTTATCGTTTCGGCACGTAAATACCGCCCCGACACGTTCGAAACGGTGGTTGGGCAGTCGCACATTACGCATACGCTTCAGAATGCCATCAAAAACAATCATTTGGCGCAAGCCTTCTTGTTTTGCGGCCCTCGGGGTGTGGGTAAAACGACTTGCGCGCGCATTCTTGCCAAAACGATCAACTGCGAAAACCTACAGCCTAATATCGAACCTTGTAATGAATGCACTTCTTGTAAATCTTTTATTCAAGGTAATTCTTTGAATATCAATGAGTTAGATGCGGCTTCGAACAATTCGGTTGATGATATCAGGAATCTGATCGAGCAGGTTCGTTACCCTCCGCAGGCAGGCACACGCAAGGTTTATATCATAGACGAGGTGCATATGCTTTCAACCCAAGCCTTCAATGCTTTTTTGAAAACGCTTGAGGAGCCACCTCGTTATGCCATTTTCATCTTGGCTACGACCGAAAAACACAAAATTATTCCTACAATCCTTTCGCGTTGCCAGATTTTTGATTTTAATAGGATTCAGGTCAAAGACATGAGCAATCATTTGGCGACTATTGCCCAAAAAGAGGAGATAAAAGCCGAACCCGATGCCCTGCATTTGATAGCCCAAAAAGCGGACGGGGCTTTGAGAGATGCCCTCTCGATGTTCGATTTGATGGTTACTTTTTCGGGCAACGAACTGACCTACAAGAAAGTCATCGAAAACTTACACGTTCTCGACTATGATTATTATTTCCGCATGACGGATATGCTTTTGACGGAAAATTTGGCGGAAACAATTTTGATTTTTGATGAAATTCTGAAAAAAGGTTTTGATGCCCATAATTTTACCATTGGGCTAAATCAGCATTTTCGCAATCTTTTGCTTTGCAAAGACCAAAAAACGGTGCAACTCTTGGAGGTGGCGGACAATGTGCAACAAAAATATTTGGAACAATCCCAAAAAGCCTCTGTTTCGTTTTTGCTTTCAGCCCTTAATATTGGGCATGATTGTGATCTGAACTATAAAAGTTGTAAGGATCAGACCTTGCACGTCCAACTCTCTTTGATGAAAATGTCGCAGTTGGCTAATGCCTTCAAACTGAATGTATTGGTCGAGGAATTAAAAAAAAAAGATTAGCCCAAAAAGAAAATCCCAAACCTGCGGCAGCAAGCTCGAACTCCACAGCCGAAACTTCGCCAAGTTCGAAACTCAATATGCCGCTTAAAACTACAGCAAAATACAATTTTACGGCTGAAAGTTTAAAAAAAATACCAGAAAAACCCAAAGAAATAGAATCCGATCCTGTTCCTCAAGCGCCTTTAGTGGCAGAGGAAGGCGTGCCTTATGCCGAAAACTTTAGCAAAGAACAGGCTCAAGCCCACATGAAAGTCTATGCGGAATATGTGCGAGAAAAAAATACTTTGGTAGCCATTGCTTTGTTACGAGAAATTACTTTGCGGGACAATTTTGGGATCGAAATTCCCATTTCGAGTTCGATAGAATTGGAATGGATAGAAAAAGTAATTCCGAGTTTGCGAAAATTTTTGAGAGGGCGACTAAAAAACGATAGTGTAGAAATTTATACCAAAATGCAGGAAATCGAAACACCCATTGCGCGCCCTGCCCCCGTAAGCACCGCTTGGGACGATTTGGTTGCCAAATATCCCCTTTTGGAAGAATTGAAAAACAAATTGAATTTGGAAATAGAGTAAATCAAAAACAGACTGTATTACACTTTTTATGACAGTAAAGCATTGATTTTCAGACCAATACAAATACCCTAAAGGGCGTTTTACAAATTCTATTCATTTTCAACAATATAGATGTCTTTTAAATTTCTGCCTTTTTGGTCGTAGTCCAATCCGTACCCAATCACAAACTCATTGCTTATCTGGAAAGCGGTATATCTAAATTTTTGCCCAATGGCAATCGATTTTTCCTTCTGCAACAAAGTAACGACCTCCAAAGACGCAGGCGAATATTTTTTCAGATCGTCCAGCATTTCGCGCATGGTCATGCCCGAATCAACAATATCCTCTACAATAATGATATGTCTTTCGCGAATATCGGCATCAAGCCCGATCAATTCATCGACCACGCCTGTACTTTCCATGCCTTCGTAAGACGAGTATTTGACAAAGGTAATTTCCGAATCAATATCGATATGGCGGATCAGGTCGGCAGCGAAAATAAACGCACCATTCAAAATGACAATAAAAAGAGGGTTCTTATCGGCATAATCCGCACAAATTTGCTTGCCAAGTTGGGCAATGCGGTTTTGAATTTGGCTTTCGTGAATGAAAATCTTGAAATTGCGATCTTTGACTAACATAATTTCAATAAATGGGGTAACAAGGATTTCTGTCTGGCAAAGATAAATTTTTTGTTTTGGCAAACAAGTAAAAGATCGTAATTTTGTCGCAAAAAAAAATTGAAAGATGCTCATTTTAAGCCTCGAAACCGCTACTCCTGTTTGTTCGCTTGCCTTGCACCAAGACGGAAAGTTATTGGCTTTTGCCCAAATTTCCCTTGCCCAGTCCCATTCGGTGGTACTTACTAACTTGATTAGCAACCTATTAGCCTATTGCCAAAAAACTTTAGCCCAAATTGAAGCTGTGGCTATTTCGGCTGGACCTGGTTCTTATACGGGTTTGCGGATAGGGACTTCTACGGCTAAAGGTTTGTGCGTGGCACTCGATGTTCCCCTCTTGGCGGTCAGTACCTTGCGGGCTATGGCTTGGGAAGTAGCTCAATATCAGACAGATAGGAATATTTTATACGTACCCATGCTTGATGCGCGGCGCATGGAAGTTTATATGGCGGTTTTTGATCAAACTTTGGAAGAAGTTTTGCGTACGGAAGCCCTGATTTTGGAAGAAAATATATTAAGCCGTTTTTCAGAGCAAAAATGCTTGTATTTTGGTGATGGGGCAGAAAAATATGCTCCGCTTTCAAAACCTAATGAATTGATTATCAAAAACATACACCCAACGGCACGAGGTATTGGGGCTTTAGCCGAAAGTTTTGGGCAGAGGGTTGATGTGGCATATTTTGAACCTTTTTATTTGAAAGAATTTCATCAAGGGAAATAAATCGGATATTTCGTAAGTTTTTTATACTTTAAACCCTTAAATTAGTCAAAAAATGAATGAAAACACGCCTCCTAATCCGTTTTTTTGGCACAAAAGCTACGGTTATTCTTTGCTTTCTTTTCTGTTTATAGGTTTGTGTGCTTTGTTTCTTAGCAATTTTTTAGCTCAAATGTTTGCCTTGCCTTTTGTCAGTTTTGATTTTTCTTTGCTCAAGGACTTGATCGGTAATCCGCAAAATTACCAAAATTCACGCCTTTTGGTCATGCTCGTTCAGGCAATTTCGGCTTTTGGCACTTTTGTTTTAGCCCCGCTTTTTTTTCTGCGCTACTGGGACATTACAGAAACGCCCTCGCACATTCGTTTCAGTAATTTTAACCCTTTGTTGGTTACGCTTACGGTTTTGATTATGCTGGTCGTGATGCCTTTTGGTTCGGTGATTGTGCAGTGGAACGAAACTATTAGCCTGCCTGATTTTTTGCAAGGTTTTGAAACTTGGGCGCGGAAAAATGAGGATTATTTTAAAAATTTGACCCTTTATTTGGTCAATTTCGAATCCCATTGGCAGTTTTTAATTGGTGTTTTGGTTATTGCGGTTCTGCCAGCTATTGGCGAAGAATTGGTTTTTCGAGGAATTGTTCAGCACAAAATAAGCAAACTTCTGGGCAATGTTCATGGGGCGATCTGGCTTACAGGATTCATTTTTAGTGCGATCCATTTCCAGTTTTACGGTTTAGTGCCGCGTATGCTTTTGGGCGTTTTGTTTGGTTATTTGTATTATTGGTCTGGTAATTTGGCTTTGCCGATGCTTGCCCATTTTGTCAATAATGCTTTTACGCTTTCGATGATGTACTGGTACAAAACCCAACTCGAACATACCCAACTGGATATGTCTGCCGAATCCGCACCGTTTTGGTTGGTGATGTTTTCGATAGTTTTTACGGTGGCTATGTTGTGGAAATTTCGCAGAGTCGGGCAACAGCAATTAGGCTAAGGTTATCAAAGTTTTTATACTCAATCAACGAATGGTTTTGTACGGCGAATATTCTTGTTCGCCACAAAAACGAACAAGAACTTCGTTTTACGACCAAGTACCAATTTAGTTTCAGTATAATTACCAAATTAACAATTAAGCCGTTTTTGGATAAACTGGATTAGGTTTTTAGAGGCGAATTTTTGCAAAGTTTCGCTTGAGAAATGGCGCTTTTGGAGTTCCTCGAAAAGCACAGGATAATCCGAAGCGTGATTAAGGCGCTCGAAATACATTTTGTCGGCAAAAGGCGCATCATAAAAAAAATCCGCCCCCATACAAAGTACATTTTCAGCTCCTTGCGTCATGCCGTACCCGAACTGGCGAAAAAGATTTTCTTCATTGCCCAAATACCCGCGCAGCCAGTTAATTCCCATAATGGTATTTTGTTTGATGAGTTCCTGTGCCAACTCATCGGGCAGGTTGCGCGGGTGCGGATTGAAATGCCGAAAATTCGAATGACTGGCAATAATCATCAATTTTGAGCCGTTTTTGGCGTTCCAATTAAAAATATCCTGTGCCAAGCGGTCGCTGGTATGCGATAAATCGACAGGAATTTTTTGCTCGGCTATGTATTCCAAAAGTTGTTTGCCATCATCTTTCAAACCAATATGGGTATAATTCCCGCCACCAAAACGGTTTTCATGATGGTGTGTAAGTCCAATATATAAAATTTTTCCTGCGTTTTCTTGTATTTTTCGCAGATTTTCTAAGCCTTTTTCAAAACTCTCGCCTTCGGCACAGAACCCTGAAGCATTTTCGATAGCCGCAATCAAGCCAATTTTAGGATTTTGCCAAATGCTTTCCACACTTTCTATTTTCTGTACGTGATAGACTCGATCTGCGGCTTTTGTCAATAAATCTTTAAAAACAGCACTTTGGCGAATGCCTTGAATAGAACTTTGGGCATCGGTAGTCAGGGTAAATATTGCCAAAACTTGCAATTTTACGTTTCCCGCCTTGAGCTGGGGCAGGGAGCAGTGGATTTCGGGATTGTCAAAATGGGCATCTGGTTTGGTGATGAGGTAGCTCAACAAATCGCAATGGGCATCGGCTATGGGAAAAATCTGGGACATGGTTTGCGGTTTAGGGTTTATGTTTTTTGGAAGTTCAAGGCAAAGGTAGCAAAATTTTTGATCAACGAAAAACCCTGTAAGGTCTTAAAAGCCCTACAGGGTTTTGTTTTTAGGTCAAAAAACCTGCAAGGGCAATTATTCCACCAACATTTTCCTTACCAATTTTTTACCTTCGGTTTGAATTTCCAAAAAGTATAGCCCTTTTGCCAAATTCGCAAGGTTCAAAATGGTTTCTGTTTCAGGCGTATTGATGCTTTGTTCCAACCATTTTTTGCCAATCAAATCCAAGACTCTGATCTTTTTGGCTTGGTTCATTCCGTTCCATTTGATTGTGAGGTGATCTTTGACTGGGTTTGGGTAGGTCATGATTTTCCGTGCCATTTCGTTGTCTTGATTGCTCGAAACTATGATTTGCACGTCTTTTTCAACCGTTTTCGAGGCTTGGCAGTTCGTGCTTGTGATGGTGAGTTTCACTTTGTAATTGCCTATTTTTTGGAAAGTAAAAGTCGGGTTCATGTCCGTACTTTTGGCATTTTCCGCAAAAGTCCATTCGTAGCGAAGCGAATGTGTGCTTTGGCTTTTATTGGTAAAAATCACCTTGCCGTCTCCCTCGATTTTGAAGTCGAAATCGGCTGTACTTTTCTCAAAAAAGAATACTTGGGTACTTCCTTCCAAGTTTTTACCGCAGTTTGTTTTCAGTTTTACGCTGTATCGTCCGTCTTCGCTAACCGTAGTGCGTTGCGTTTTTGCTCCATTCGACCATTCGTATTCGGCGTTTGGCACTTGGGCATCGAGGCTCATTTGGCGTTCGCAAGCAAAAACAGTGGCAGGCAATTCCAAAAAGGCTTTTTCGAAAAATACCGTAACCGTATCACGCACTTCGTTTCGGCAGTTGTCGGTAATGGTTACAAAATAAGTTCCGTTTTGGGAAACTGTAGTTTGAGAAGTATTGGCTCCTGTGTTCCAGCGAAAAGTTTTTCCCGCATTTTGGGCATCGAGGCGGAGAACCTGTTCATTACAAACATTTATTTTTCGGTTGGCAAAGGGTCTTGTCAATCTGTCAAAATTTACTTTTATCGTATCTCTGTAGATTTTTCCGCATTTATCCGTAAATTCTGCGCTGTAAATTCCGCTTGCTTTTACGGTAATTTTTTGTGATTTTTCGCCTGTATTCCACACCACGTCCTTTTGCGCATCGATCACCCATTCTGGCAAGCAAGTCAAAGTGTCTTTTCCCAAATCAAGTTTGATTCCTTCGCTTGGAAAACTTACACTTACAAAGGCATTAAGCACTTGAGGACAAAATCTGGGGCGAACGGTTACAAAATATGTTCCACTTTTGGAAACCGTAATTTTGGATTCTCTGCTACCATTTGACCATTGGAAATCCGCATTTTCGATTTTGGTATCCAAAACCACCGTATTTTCACAAACTTCCAACGTTCTTGGCAAATTCAATACTGGGCGTGGCACTACCGTAATTTTTACCTCGTCCGTTACAGGTTCGCAAGCCCCCGTTCCTCGAACTCTTACGCTATAAGTGATGGTTTCTGTGAGTCGGGCAATCGGATTTTGGACAAAAGGATTGTCCAAACCTGTCGTTGGCGACCAAACGTACAAATCACCGCCTTTAGCCATGAGCTGGATAGGATTTCCTGCGCAAGTAGTGGTATCTCTGCCTGCATCGGCTGTTATTTTAGTAACTTTTTTAACCGTTAGAGTATCAGTCGCAAAACAGCCTGTCGAATTGGTAACTTTTACCCAATATTTTCCTGCTTCTCTGGTCGCCAAAAAACCTGTATTATTTCCATTCGACCACAGATATTCTATGCCCGTACCTTGTGCAAAAACATTAAAAAATGCTGTAGCGTTATTATCACAAAGTACGATTTCTTTATCCACAGGCAAACCCATCAAAACAGGTTTGGTATCGACCGTAACTCGGACAATCGAAGTAACCTCACCACAACCTACGGTTTTGGCAGTTACGGTATAAAAAGTAGTTGCCGTTGGCGTAGCCGTAGGATTGGCAATATTGGGATTTGACAAACCAATACGTGGCGACCAGACGTAAGAAGTGCCGCCTGTGGCTTGCAGTTGTACGCTTTCCCCCAAACAAATTGCCCTGCTTTGTCCCGCACTCACAGGCTCGGAAAAACTCACTTTTACTTCGCCTTTGCTTTCGCAACCGCTTTTTGTAACTTTTACGCTGTAAGTCCCCGCTTGCCTGACTTCTATGCTTTGCGTACTTGCTCCGTTCGACCATTCGTAAGTTGCTCCTTCTATTTTCGTATCCAAAACCACTCTTTCGCCTTGACAAACCACTCGATCAGCCCCCAAATCCACTTTTACAGGAGTTCCGCCTATTTTAATATAAGCATTTTTGGTGGTGGTATGCGAAGTATTTGGATTTTTGACTGTAAGGCTTACGTTATAAGTGCCTGCTTTTTCATAGCTTACTACAGGATTTTTTTCGGTTGAGGTAGCAGGAGTTCCGCCCGCAAAAGTCCAAGCGTACGAACTGGGGTTTCGGCTATCGTCTTTGAACTGGACTTTGGCAGGTGCTTCGCAAAATTCGGTTTTTTCTGCCTCAAAGCGCGCTAAAGGCGCTTCGACAATTTGGTTACAAGCCGCCGCTTCTACAGCTTTCATGCCTTTGGGCCCGCAATCGGGATCGGCATTAAAACTTTTCGCCAAAACAAATTTGGCGGCTTCGATATTGGTAGGAGAAGGGTTGCGTTTGGTTGCGCCTGGCTGGAGGCGAAAAAACATCAAATCGCTGGCAGTATTTACATATTCGACCTGTGCGGCGCGTCCCAGAAGTAGTAATATCATCGATTCGAAATCCATATTTCTTGCCGTAGGGGTTTCGTCATAAACCCATGCAGTACTTGGACTTATATAAATCTGAAATTCACGCACGTGCCATACTCGCTTTGTACCTGTATTGCAAATTTCGTAGTTCGAAAAAGCAAATCCTTGTGGAATCCCAATTCCTCCGCCAAAATCAGCATTGGGCATAGCAATTATGGACTTGCCAGTATAACCCAAGCCTACATCGGCTTGGTTGGAGGCTATGCTAAAGTTGATTCCTGTAGCACAGCGCCATTTCCCCAGCGCACGCGTAATTGCCCCCATCATTTTTTCGTCCGTAAAAACTTTCGGATCGACAAAAATCGTATAGCCTCCATTCGAGTTTTGATTTCCCAAAATTGGATTCTGGGCAGGCTTTAGTTTTTCAGGTTCTGCGCCAGGAATACCAATCCCAAACCCAAAATCACGAACCGTACTGACCGCATATTTTACTTGCAAAGGAGCAAAGCTATCAAAGCGTTCGCCTTCATCATTAACAACCGCAATTTTGCCTGTTCCTGCAAACGAAGGCACATACACCTCGATTTTGGTGTCCGACCAGCTGATCAGTTCGGCATCATAGTCTTGTCGCCAAAAACCTCTTTCTACTAATTGGCGCATGGTTGCGCCGCCGTCCGAATTATTGGTAAAAAATACATTGCCTTCAACCCCTCTTTCTGTCCCAAAACCGCTTCCATTGATGGTCAGTTTCATTAACGTACCTCCAGTAACTTCGGTGGGTACAAAGGAATTAATTTCGATAGCTTCCGTTCGGGCATTTCCTTTGCTTTTGGTTTCCAAAAAAAAGTCGCTTTTTGCCACTTCATGATACTTTTTACCTGTATTTTCGGTGATTTTGGCATACAAATCCGTTTCGAGGTTCTCAAAAACATCAGCATTCATACTTGCCGCCCTGCGGTTCAGTTTGTCATAATGAAGCACGCCTCCGTTCAGGATTTGCAAACCATTTGGCGTTTGTTTAGCAAAAAATACCCCTGCGAAATCTTGGTACAAAAAACGGCTTTCGGCTGTTTGTGTCATTCGGGTAGCCGTTTGTCCGCCTTCGCTTATGAGTTCGAGAGTTTCGCTTGCGAGTTCTCCTTTCCAAATTTTTGTTACCAGAATGGTATTTTTGGTAAAAATAAGGTTCGAGTCCTTCCTTTCGAGAGGATCGCGCTGAACTATTATGCCCTCAAAAATTACATCAGCTTTTTGAGTGTAATTTTGGATAAAATCCTGCTTGTTTTGTCCCAAAACAAAAGTCAAGCAAAAGAGAAAAGTGTATAAAAATAGAATTGCTTTTTTCATAAAAATAAAGATAGAATTGAAATAAATAGTGTGTTTGTGAATTGGTTTGGTAAAAATCAAAGTCAAGACGAAAGAGCATGAAAAAGCGTTGCAAAGATTTTTATAATTTATACTGAAGCCAATTTGCCTTGTGTGGTACAACGAACATTCTTGTTCGTTTCTGTGGCGAACAAGAATGTTCGCCATACAAATTCAATTTGAGCAAAAACGGTTAATAAAAACCTGCTTTTGATTATATAATTTTGCAAAAATATCTAACTTTAGGGTTTATTCTATCAAAAATAACACAATTTATGAATCGGTCAATTATTTTTCTTTTCGTTTTCTTGGTGTTCTGCCACAAAAATATGGCACAAACACCCGCTTATCCGCTTTATATGCCTGTTGAGTTTCAGAAAGCCTACGAAAAAGGCACACGCAAACTCGACGGGACGGTTTCGCCAACGTACTGGCAGAATCGCAGTGAGTACAAGATCAAAGCCCAAATAGACCCGATCAAAAAGCGTTTGAAGGGAGAAGCTACGATTACGTATTATAACAACAGCCCCGACACCCTCCGCCGCCCAGTTTTTCACACTTACCATGATTATTACAAAAAAGACTCGAAAAAAGCCAGTTTTTTTTCGCAAGGCAATGAGTTTCCTTACACAGAAGGCATGGAAATGGGGCAGATAAGCGTAGATGGCGAAGCCGTAGATTTGAAAGATCGCCGCCAAGCGGGTTACGGTGGTACATATTATTCGCTTAGTTTGAAAAAACCACTTGCCCCAAAAGGCAAAATCGAGATCAAAGTAAATTGGGAATATACCATTCCTGGAAAGGGTTTTGAGAGAAGCGGAGCAATCGATAGCAGTTCGATGTTTATTGCTTATTGGTATCCTGAAATGGCTGTTTTGGACGATATTGACGGTTGGGACAGGGTACTCTACGATGCGGCAACCGAGTTTTATCATGATTATTCGGACTATGAAGTGGAGATCGAAGCCCCAGATAATTTTACCCTTTGGGCATCAGTTGCCCCCAACAATCCTACTGAAGTATATTCGGCAGAAGTGCTAAAAAGATTGGATCAAGCCCGAAAAACCGCCGAAAATGTGAGCATTTTGACCGAAGCCGATTTGAACAAAAAAACAAGCGGAAAAAATATTACTTGGAAATACACTGCCAAAAATTTCCCCGATTTTGCCTTCGCCCTTAGCGACCATTTCCTTTGGGAAGCGGCTACTTACAAAGACCAATTTGGCGAATATTTTATCAATTCGGCATATCCTCCCGACAGCAAACCTTTCAAAGCCGTGCTAAAAACGATTAGCGAGTCGATCAAAATTTTTCATAATGATTTTCCCGCTTATCCTTTTCCTTTCAAACATTTCACCGTTTTTAATGGCTTGGAAGGCGGCGGTATGGAATTTCCTGGTATGGCAAATGACGTATCCTATTCGGGCGAACAAATGAAACAATGGACAGGAGTCGAAATGAGTGATTTTGAGGCAAATATGGGCTTGACTTTGCACGAAATGTGTCATATGTATTTTCCTTTTATGATGGGCATCAACGAAAAAAAATACGCTTGGATGGACGAAGGCTGGGCATCTTTTAGTGATTGGTTTTTGAAAGAAAGGGATTTTGTTGGTAGGAACAGAAACAATGACTACATGGGAAGCCAAAATATGATTCCTGTGATGGTGCCAAGCCATTTGCAGGCAAATAGCGGAGTTAATTCCTATACGATTGGTTCATATTCTTATTTTGCTCTGTACCGTTTGTTGGGAAAAGATTTGTTCAAAAAGAGTCTGAAAGAATACATGGACACATGGAAATACAAACACCCAACGCCCTACGATTATATGTTTAGTTTTAACCGCGCTTCGGGACAAGACTTGAATTGGTTTTGGAAAAAATGGTATTTTGATTGGGGCTATGTGGATATTGCGATCAAAAGTTTTGACAAAAATACCCTCTTGGTCGAAAATATTGGTGGTCGCCCTATGCCTTTCAATATCAAAATGACCTACGAAGACGGCACAAGTTCGGAAGAGGAAATCAGCACATCGGTTTGGAAAGACAGCAATAGTTTTACCACTACGTTAAGACCTGCCAAACCTCTTGCCAAAATTCAAATCAGAATCCCGCATGGTAGTGATTCCAATGCGGACAATAACGTTTGGACGGTGAAAAAGTAAGAAAATAAACAAGGCTTTGCCTATCTTTTGGAATTTCGAAACTTTCCAAAAAATAGACAAAGCCTTTGTTGTTTATTTTTAAAATTTACGCCTTTTTTATTGATTTTTATGCGAAGGACGTGGTTTGAGGTTCAGGAGTTCGAACATTTGTGCATCATTACTTAGTCCATTATTGGGTGTAGTGAGCAGTTTGTCGCCTGCAAAAATGGAGTTGGCTCCTGCCAAAAAACACAAAGC
>JAAFHK010000081.1:4818-12767 GCA_013297565.1 Cytophagales bacterium | reverse complement strand
ACGGCAATGCTCGGTGATGGTTTGAATGATGCAGGTGCTTTGCAACAAAGCCAAGTGGGGATTGCGGTTACGGACAATATTACGCATTTTACGCCCGCCTCCGATGCTATTTTGGAAGCCGCAGAACTGCCCAATTTAGACCGTTTTGTGCGTTTCGCCAAAGTAAGTGTTCGGATTGTGATCGCAGGCTTGGCGATCTCGATGCTGTACAATATTGTTGGTTTGAGTTTTGCGGTTCAGGGCAAACTTGCCCCTATAGTTTGTGCGGTGCTTATGCCCTTGAGTTCGGTTACGGTTGTGGTTTTTTCGACTTTGCTGAACAATTTTTGGGCAAGAAAGTTGGGAGTATAAGTTTTGGGAATTTGTAAAAAAACTTATTAAGTGATTATCAAGACTTTGCGAACTTTTAAAACCAGCAAAGTCTTGATTTTTTGCTTATAAAGCCTACTTTAGTTATGAACAACAGCCACTTTTGGGATCGCAACAAGGTTTTTGAGCAAAAACGGTAATGCTAAAAATGCCTATTTTTCCCTCCTCAAAGTTTGCCATTTCCTGTCCTGAAATATATTTTTCTAAAATTTCTTTTGGCAAATCGATAACTTTCGATTTTTGGATTTTGATATTTTCAAACCCTGCTTTTTGAATAATTTCAAGATACTCTGTTTGTTGGATTGCCCCTGAAACACAACCCGCATACATTTCTGCGTCTTGGCGCAAGCGATCAGGTAGTTCGCCTTGCAAAACAATGTCCGAAATACTAAAATGACCGCCTTTTTTTAGGATTCTAAAAGTTTCTGCAAAGGCTTTTTCTTTGTCGGGGACAAGGTTCATGACACAATTACTCACTACCACATTGGCTGTTTCCGCCGAAATGGGCATTTTTTCAATATCCCCAAAACGAAACTCAACATTATTAAAACCTAATTTTTCTGCATTTTGGCGAGCTTTGCTGATCATCGCTTCGGTCATATCGACACCAATTATTTTGCCTTTTTCGCCTACCGTCGCCCTTGCTACAAATGCGTCATTTCCAGCACCCGATCCCAAATCCACCACCGTATCACCTTCTTTGATTTGTGCAAATTCGGTTGGCAAGCCGCAACCCAAGCCCAAATCGGCATCGGCTACATATCCTTTCAAATTTTCATAATTTTCAGCAAAAACTTCATAATCAACCGTACTACAGCAGGCATTTACGCCGCAACAGGAATTGGCATTTTCTTGACGATCTTGCAGAGCAATTTGACTGTATTTTTCCCTAACGATTTCCTTTAACGGATTTAAGGTTTCCATAATTTTGTTTTTTTAAAATGAAAAAATGATTTTAACAGCATTTGGGTTGATAAGTCGCAAAAATATTCCCAAAAATACCTTGTGCTTCTTTCCAAACCTCCTCGTTTATACAATAACAAATCGCAGGCGGATCGACCTCGCCCTTGATGAGACCGATTCGCTTAAGTTCTTTAAGATGCTGGGAAACAGTCGATTGCGAAAGGGGAAGTTCTTCGACCAGATCGTTGCCAATACAGGCTTGGCGTTCGAGAAGCACCTGTAAAATAGCCACGCGCGCAGGGTGAGCAAAGGCTTTGGCAAGTTCGGCTATCCGATTTTGGCTAAGGGTAAAAACTTCGGTTTTGGTAAGTCCCATGATAAGCGTTTTTTAGGATTTATTTATATAACGCAATATTACGATATATAGTTACGTTTTTTGAGAAAAATAAAAAACCTATAAGATTTTTAAAATCTTATAGGTTTAAATACTTGACTATCAAATAAATACGATTTTTAATATTTTAATACGACAAAGCAAAAATGACCCGTTCTTTCGAGGGTTTTCCCGTCAAGACGCATTTTCCGCCTTCTTGTGGATTGTCCAAAGGAATACAACGGATTGTAGCTTTCAAATCTTCTTTGATTTTTTCTTCGGTTTCCGTAGTTCCGTCCCAATGTGCCAAAGCAAATCCGCCTTTGTCTAAAACATCTTTTAACTGATCGTAAGAATCCGCCTTGAAAATGTTTTCATTGCGAAAATCGAGGGCTTTTTTGTAGATATTTTCTTGAATATCAACCAAAAGACGTTCTACTTCGCTAATCAACTGATTGCCCCAAACACTGCGTTTTTCTTTAGTGTCCCTTCGGGCAATTTCGGCACTGTTATTTTCCAAATCTCGCGCCCCAATCGCAATCCGAACAGGTACGCCTTTGAGTTCCCATTCCGCAAATTTGAACCCTGGTTTGTGCGTATCTCGGTCATCAAGTTTGACCAAAATGCCTAATTTATGCAAATCCTGCTTGATTTCCTTGCACCTTGCCAACACTTTTTCCTGTTCGGTTTCACCTTTGTAGATCGGAATGATGACAACCTGAATCGGAGCAAGTTTTGGAGGAAGTACCAAACCTTCATCGTCCGAATGTGCCATGACCAAAGCCCCCATGAGCCTTGTCGAAACGCCCCAAGACGTTCCCCAAACGTATTCTTGTTTGTTTTCTTTGCTCAAATACTTTACATCAAAGGCTTTCGCAAAATTTTGTCCCAAAAAGTGCGAAGTTCCCGCTTGCAAGGCTTTTTTATCTTGCATCATTGCCTCTATACAATACGTATCCAATGCCCCCGCAAAGCGTTCGTTGGGTGTTTTTATGCCTTTGATCACAGGCAGAGCCAAATGATTTTCGGCAAAATCGGCATACACATCAAGCATTTGGCGGGTTTCGGCAACGGCTTCTTCGGCAGTGGCGTGGGCGGTGTGTCCTTCTTGCCACAAAAATTCGGCAGTCCGCAAAAACAATCGGGTACGCATTTCCCAACGCACTACGTTTGCCCACTGATTGACCAAAATTGGCAAATCTCGGTACGATTGTACCCAACCTTTGTATGTATTCCAAATTACGGTTTCCGAAGTCGGACGAACGATCAGCTCTTCTTCGAGTTTGGCATCGGGATCAACAATAACACCCTTGCCGTTTGGATCGTTTTTGAGGCGATAATGCGTTACAACGGCACATTCTTTAGCGAAACCTTCTACGTGGCTTGCTTCTTTGCTAAAAAACGATTTGGGAATAAAAAGCGGAAAATAGGCATTGACGTGTCCCGTTTCCTTAAACATACGGTCAAGCGTCTGTTGCATTTTTTCCCAAATAGCATAGCCGTAGGGTTTGATAACCATACAACCCTTTACAGGGGAGTGTTCGGCAAGGTCGGCACGCTTCACGATTTCGTTGTACCATTCCGAATAATTTTCGGAACGCTTAGGTAATTGGCTCATTTTGAGTGTTTTATAAAAAAATCACAGGCTAAAGCCTATGTTACAATGTTTCGGAATTTTAAATTTTCGGCAAAGATAGGAATTTGGAAAAATTATGCAGAAATTTTTTTTTGACAAAAAAAATTTTGAAAAAAATGTGCTGTTTTTGGTAGGGTAAAAGCGAGAGAATATTGATCATCAAACCTATAAGGTTTTTAAGACCTTATAGGTTTATGGCGTTTAAACCCGCAATCGCATTTCGTCCCATTGCCAAAACTGCCTCCTGTGAGTTTCCGCCAATATGTGGCGTACAAATTAGGTTTTCCAACTGCAAAAAATGCAAATCTTCGCAAGGTTCGTCCTCGTACACATCGATTGCCGCCCCTGCTATTTTTTGCTGTTCCAAAAATTCTTTTAAATCTGCCTGATTCATCATGCCGCCCCGCGCCGTATTGATAATATAGGCTGTGGGTTTCATCAAAGAAAGCGTTTTTCGGCTAATCAAATGATGCGTTTGATCGTTGAGAGGCGTATGAACCGAAATCAAATCGGCATTTTTAAAGATTTCCTCTTTTGTGCTTTCGACCAGACCATTTTCGGCATAATATTCCTTTTGATCTATTATGTCATTGACCAAAATTCGACAATGAAAAGGTTTCAACAGACGGACAAGTTCTTTACCAATAAACCCTACCCCAATAATTCCAACTGTTTTGCCTGAAAGTTCGAAACCGCCATTTTTGAACCAAACGCCGTTTTTGAGTTTGTAAGAAGTATGGAAAAGATGACGACTTGCCCCAAGCATAAAGCCTAAAGCCATTTCTGCAACCGAAAGCCTATTTACGCCGCCTTTCCAGCCAATCTTGATGTGGTGTTGGGCGCAAGCCTCCAAATCCAGATTGTCCAAGCCGACTCCATATTTGCTTATAATTTTCAGATTTGGGCATTTTTGGAGAACTTCTGCCGTTATTTTTTCCAAACCAACTAAAGCTCCTTCGGCGTTTTCCAAAAATGTAATTATTTTTTCTCCTTCCAATTTTTCCCCTGTTTCGTTAAAATAAGAATGCGGAAAAATTGCCAATAATTCTTTTCTCAAAACAGGATTTTTGGAAAAAGAAACAGAAGTAACTGCTATTTTCATAATGCTTGATTAGCCATATCTATAAAATTGTTGATATTCATGATAGTTTGGGCATTTTCGGGCATTTCGATGTCCTGTCCTACAATCTGTATGCCTGTAAGCCAAAATTTGGATTGCGGAAAAGTAACACAAAGATCATTTACATAATCCTGCACATATTCCGTTCCAGGGTTGGAGGTAATAATCGTAAAAATATATTCGGGACTATATACGTTATAAACTGCTTTAATTTCCCCCAGAGGCAAACTTTGTCCCAGATAAATGACCCGATGCCCGCGCGCCTTGAGTACGTAGTAAGCAAACAACAAACCTATTTCGTGGAGTTCGCCTTCGGGCAGGAAAAGCATAAATTTTTTGCTATTGACCGAAGGTTTGGATTGTTCCATGTCGATTGCTGCAATGATTTTTTGCCGAATCAAATTCGTAATAAAATGCTCATGAGCAGGCGAAATAGCATTGGTAGCCCAAAGCGTTCCAACTCTGCTTAGGAAAGGATAAACCACATGGGTAATGGTGGCTTCAAACCCAAACTCATCAATATTACGTAACATGATCGAGTTAAAATGCTCCTCATTGAGGTCGATCATGGCTACTGTTAGGGCATTAATTTGGTCATAATAACCATTTACCTGAGAAACCGCCCCCATGACGCGCTCATGTAATTCTTGACGAGTCATCTGGGCAATTTTCGAAATTTTATAGCCGTGACTGTTCAACAAAGCCACATTGAGCATAAGTTTCAACTCATCAGCGTCATACAGGCGAATATTTGTATCCGTTCTGTCGGGTTTCAAAATATTATAACGCTGTTCCCACATACGGATCGTGTGCGCTTTGATACCCGTCAGGTTTTCCAAATCTTTGATCGAATAATGACTCATAGCTTTATTTTTTAATTCACCGTTTTTAAATAATTTCTTAAAAAACCATAAAAAGTTTAAATTGTTTAAGAAAGTATATAAAAAGTTTAAACAAAATAGGATTTGTTTTGCACCTTGTTTTTCCTAACTTTGTCTTTATTTAGCTAATTATGAAAAAAACAACACCCTATTATTTTCTTCTTATTGTTTGCCTTGTTTCCTTGTTTGCTTGCGACTACCAGCCTCAAGCCAGCGCTTCTTTAGTCCCTCTGCCAAACAATTCGGATAAGGAAAAAGAGGAAAAAATTAATTTTTTGACTGATATTATTAAAAAAAATCCTAAAAACTCAAGTTATTATTTCAGACGAGCCAAGCTACATTGGGAATTACAAAAAGAAAATTTGGCATTGCTGGACTTGAGAGAGGCGATCCGTTTTGACAGTTCAAAAGCGCAATATTTCTTTCTGGAAGCCCAAATTTTGGATTTTCAAACCAAATATCCCGAAGCCCTGCAAGCGGCTGAAAGAGCCGAAAAACATGAGTTTCAAGAGGCAGAATTGGTTTATTTGTTAGGAAAATTAAACTATTTTAATAAAAAATATAAAAAATCCATTAATTACCTCAAAAAAGCCTCTGATATTTACCCTGAAATGCCTGAAGTGTATCATTATCAAGGCTTGAATTATGCCATGTTGCGCGATTCGCTGGCGGCGGACAGTCTTTTGAGCAAAAGTATTAGCCTAAAAACCTGTTACCCAGCCTCTTACAAAGCCCTAATCCAAATGTATAATGGTTTTGGGAAAATGCGCAGAGCCACATTTTATGCCGAAAAAGCCGTTACGAACTGTAAAGGTAATGGCGAATTACATTATTTGTATGGCGAAACCCTTAATCGTATGCTTTGGCGCGGTTCGGCTGTCGAGCAGTTCGAGTTGGCATTTCGCTATGACTCGAGCATTTGGCAGGCTTCCGAACAACTGTATAGACAGCATTTCGAAAATAAAAATTTTACACAAGCCGCTTTTTTTCTTAAAAAAACCTTGAAAATAAAACCCGACTTGCCAAATGGTTTTGGGGCTTTGGGCTATTTACAAGAGGTTTATCTGAAAAACAATCAGGAAGCGCTCGAAGCCTATAAAAATGCGATCAAACAGGATTCGGGAAATTTGGCGGCAAAAGAAGGACAGGAAAGGGTAGAAAAGCGCTTGGCTTGGGAGGCTTACACCAAAACCGATGCTTTCAAAGAAGAAATGCGTTTGAAACGCTTGAGGGAGTTGGAAGAAATTAAAAAAAGTGAAGGAACTACTCCACCTGTCGAACAAAAATAAGGAATATGGACTTACAAACGTACCAAATCTTTTTGGCAAAACTTTACACCGATCCCGTTTTTCGACAAAGGTTTTGGGAAGAGCCAGAAGCCATTGGCGAGGCAAACGGAATCGACAGAGAAACGGCACAAAAAATTAGACAAATCCCTTATTTTCAGTTTTTTAGCGAATCACTTATCAATAAACGCTTGCACATCGTTGAGCAGTTTTTGCCTTTGACTTGGGAGGTTTTGGGTACGAAATATGATCTGCTTTTTCGAGAGTTTGCCCCAACTTTCCAAACCTCTCAAACCCAGCCCTACCAGATCGAGGCGCTGGCTTTTAGCCAATTTGTTTTAAGAAAAAATAGAGAAAAACCATTTTTAAGCCTTTTACAAAAAGAAATTTTGCGTTTCGAACAAGCTCTCCGTCTTTTGCGTTTCGAACACCACAAGCATTTCATTTTTTGCAAAATTTATGCTTATCCTGTGCATCATTTCTGGCAAAAAAAACAGGAGTTACAAGCCCAAAAAACGATTTGGGTTTTTGTAAGAATTTTTGGCAAAGTCTGGATAGATCGGCTGTTTGCGGCGAGGAAATAAATATTAAGACAAACAAAAATTGTAACATAGGCTTTAGTCTGTGATTGCCACTAAATCTTTAAAAATCAATACATTCACAGGCTACGAGCCTATGTTACAAAATAAATAAAAAAACAAGAACCTTGTTTCGTCTGAAAAAACGAGCAAGGTTCGAGTAAAAAACTTCATTCAGCAAAAGGCTAAAAAAAGCACCGCCAAGGGCAATGCTATTTCCTGTTAAATCAAACGACAAATGAATTTTTTGACAAAGTAAGATAAATTTTTTGTTAATTCTAATAAAAAGCAAATTTTTTTCAAAAAAACGCACAAAAACGGGCATTTTTAGCTTTGATTTCGAGATTTTTGTCAAAAAAAATCATATTTTGGTTATGATTTGGTAACAAAAACGTAAATTTGACATTCGAAACCTTTACTCGTCCTTATTTTCCTTATGGACAATTTGATTTATCACAAAGTTTATAAACACCAAACTTCGTCCGAATGGATTGTGCTAATACACGGTGTAGGAGGCAGTTCCTCGATCTGGTTCAAGCAAGTGCGCGAATTCATCAGGCATTTTAATGTACTACTGGTCGATTTGCGCGGGCATGGCAAGTCGCGCGATTTTTTTTCACAAAACAAATCCCTCAACTACTCTTTCAGTGATGTAAGCAAAGATGTTTTGGAAGTGATGAACCATTTGGGGATTGAAAAGGCACATTTTATGGGCGTTTCTTTGGGGACTATCCTGATCCGTACGATTGCCGAAATCGATGTATCGAAAATGAAAAGCATGATTCTCTGTGGGGAAAAAAAAA
>JAAFHK010000081.1:0-4808 GCA_013297565.1 Cytophagales bacterium | reverse complement strand
GAAAGTGGCAACTTTGGTGCGCAAGCACGTACCTTTTATGTGGCTTTACACGCTTTTTGCCTATATTTTGATGCCGCGCGACCGCAACAAGGAAGCCCGCAGTCTGTTTGTAAAAGATGCCAAACTTGTGCGCCATGCAGAATATATGCGTTGGTTCAAACTTACCGCCGAAGTCAATCCTATTTTGCGCTATTTTACTGAAAAAGAAGTTCCTGTCCCTACTTTGTACGTCATGGGTGATGAGGATTATATGTTTTTGCCGCAAGTGAAAAATTTGGTCAAAATTCACCAATATTCGCAATTAGTGGTGTTGGAAAACTGCGGTCATGTATGTAATGTGGAACAACCCGCCCTTTTTAACAGACATTCGATTGATTTTATCAATACCCAATCCTAACGAAAAATTAGAAATTCTACGTCTTTCAAAATATTTAGCAAAGACGAAGCCCGCCAAGCAATAGCGATTTTAGTCCAAAAATTCGAAGAATTTAGAACGTATTATAAAAGGGCGTTTTACAAATTGCTCATAAACTCTAATGTAAAGCACAAAAAAAGCCCTGTCTTTCGACAAGGGCTTTTTTATTTTATTTGAAAAAAGGATCAATGATTGGCTTACAAACCTAAAGAATATTTGCCTTTTTCGAGTATCTGATCAGCAATCAAACGGCGCAAATCACGCGTATTCAAAGGTTCTGTTTTGGTAAAACGTTTCAAGCCCATGAGCATGACACGCATTTCATCACCTTTGGCAAAACACATAATTGCATTTTTTGCCGCACTATTGATTTTGTTAGCCGCTTCGTACAAATACATACGAGAAGCCGCAATTTGGGCTTCACAAGCCGCTTCGCCTCTGATTCCTACCAATTTTTCGGTGCGCAAAAGTGTAGATTCGGCAGCGTAGGTTTCGATAATCATGTCGGCAATGTTCATCATGATTTCTTGTTCGTCATTGATTTTTTCGCCAAAAATCTGAACAGCCCTGCCCGAAGTCATCAAAATTGCTTTTTTCAAATTCACAATGACTTGTTTTTCAGCCGCAAAAAGTTGGCTTTCATCAGGAATGGCAAAAGAAGGTACTTCTGTCAATTCTTTAGCCACAGCCATAGCAGGAGTAACGATATCGAGTTCGCCTTTCATGGCTCTGCGGATAATCATACCCACCAAAAGCATACGGTTAATTTCGTTTGTGCCTTCATAAATGCGGGTAATGCGGGCATCACGATAGGCACGTGCCATCGGGGCTTCTTCCGAAAAACCCATACCGCCATAAATTTGTACGCCTTCATCAACGCAATAGGTAAGGGCTTCCGAACCCAAAACCTTGATAATAGCACACTCGATGGCGTATTGTTCCACACCCTGCAGTTTGGCTTCGCCTTCAGATTTTCCGCTTGCCATCAGATCGGCAATTTTGTCGTCAATATTCTGACCTGCGCGGTACGAAGCCGACTCGGTAGCATACGTTTTGATCGCCATTTCCGCCAATTTATACTTAATTGCCCCAAAATTGGCAATCGGTTGTTGGAATTGTTTGCGATCTTTAGCATATTGGATACAATGTTGGGTAACTTCTCTGCAACCGCCAAGTACGCCCACGCCCAATTTGATACGACCGATATTGAGGATATTTACGGCAATTTTAAACCCATTTTCGCGAGCAGAAAGCATATTTTCGGCAGGAACGGTACAGTCATTAAAAAATACCTGACGCGTAGAAGAACCTTTGATGCCTAATTTTTTTTCCTCTTCGTTCATGGTGATTCCGCCAAAAGTTTTTTCGACAATGAAAGCCGTTAGGTTTTTATCATCAGCAATTTTGGCAAAAACAATAAACAAATCAGCAAAACCGCCATTCGAAATCCACATTTTTTGACCTGTGATTTTGTAGGATTTGCCATCGGCACTCAAAACTGCTTTGGTTTTTCCCGAATTAGCGTCCGATCCCGCATCAGGTTCTGTCAAGCAATAAGCGGCTTTCCATTCACCTGTTGCCAATTTTGGCAAATATTTTTGTTTTTGTTCTTCACTACCGTAATAAAGAATCGGCAAAGTCCCAATCCCTGTGTGCGCTCCGTAAGCCGTTGAGAATGAACCAGATGCACCCACATAATCGGCTATGAGCATCGAAGTATTGAAGTCCATGCCTAATCCGCCGTAGGCTTCGGGAACAGCAATTCCCAAAAGTCCCAGATCTCCCGCTTTTTGCAAAAGCTGGGGCATGAGTTCTGGTTCTTTGCCGCCGTCAATGCGTTCGATAATAGGATTAATTTCCGTATCTACGAAATCTTTGCAAGACTGCGCCATCATACGCTGTTCTTCGGAAAACTCTTCAGGAATAAAAATTTCGTGGGCTTCGGTTTCGCGGATCAAAAATTCGCCGCCTTTTAGGGCATTTTGAGTCATAGTTTCCATTGTTTTTTTATCTGTTTTTTGGAGTGATAGGAAAAGAGAAAAATTTTCTTGAAGCTAAATATTTTTTGGCTAATTCCAAAAAATATTTAGAACTTTTGCAAAGATAATCAAAAATAGTATGCAAGCATACTATTTTTGAAAAAAAATTTTAACCCAAATTTTAATTTTTTTAACGGTGTTGGATTCCGAAGAAACGCAAAACTATCTGAATACTTAACAATTTTATTACTTTTGCCTGTATTTAAGAAACTATCATGAAAAAAATGCTTTTTTGGGGCTTATTTTTCACCATAAACCCGCTTTTTGCTCAAACGAAAAGCATCGAAACCGAAACGCAAACATGGTTGGGCTATGTAACCCAAACGCGTTTGAGTGAGAAATGGACTTTATGGTTCGACATTCATCATAGAAGAAGGGATAATTTTATAGATCATTATGTCTTGCAGTTGGAGAGAATCGCCGTGATTTATAATCTTTCGCCTCAAATTCGCCTTTTTGCGGGTTATGCGTATTTTCACAATGCTCCACAAGGTTCGCAAGTCCTTAGCCCTGACGAACATCGACCTTGGGAGCAAATCCAATATACACAAGAATTTTCTCGATTTCGCCTTGTGCAAAGTATTCGTTTAGAACAACGTTTTCGTGAAAAAGTCCTAAAAGATCAATCTTTGGGCTACGTTTTTAACCACCGAATCCGCTATAATATGAGTTTTTTTATTCCTTTGTCCAAACGGAAATTTGAACCGAAAACTTGGTTTGTTTTGTTGGCTAACGACACGCACCTGAATTTTGGGGAAAATATCGTGTATAATTATTTTGACCAAAATCGAATTATTGTAAGTTTGGGTTATCAATTTTCTAAAAATTTGCAATTACAAGCAGGTTATATGAATATTTATCAGCAGTTAGCCACAGGTAATCAGTTCAAAAATATTCATACCTTGCGAATCTTCCTCTTTCATCAGTTCGACTGGCGAAAAACTAACAAAAACACCAAAGGTTAATGAAAAACAGGTTTGTTTCTGTGTATTGTTTTGCTTATTTTGCACAAAAAATCTTATTTTATGAAAAAAAATACATTTTTACTCTGCTTTATTTTTTCTCTTGCTTTTTTGCCTTTCGCACAAGCACGTTATTTTTTCCAAAATGCTGTTCCCGATTCCATTTTGAGAACTCAAATAAAGGAAGAAAAAGCAAAAGGCAATTTCAAGAAAGCCAGCGAAATGATCGACAAATTGCTCACAAGTTCGAATTTGACGACAAAAGAACGTTATGAGTTGGACTTTGAGAAAGACCTCATGGCACGAATCCGCAGGGAATTTTCAAAAACCGAAGCCGAAGTTTTGGCACAAATGAAAGAGAAATTTCCCAGTGCTACACCTGAACAGATAGCGAATTGGGAAAAAGATAAGTCTTTGGAAATGAGGGTAATAGATGGCGAAAAACGTTATTTTTATGCCGCTGTTCGCAATTTGCAGCGCATAGAGGAGTTTTTTGGAAAAAGCGCAGAAGGCACTTATAAATCCTCTTTATTGAGTTTTTGCGAAAAAAATGTTCCCGAAGTAATCCAAATAGGGAAACCTGCCAAAGCGGTACAAGCTGTAAAAATGAAAATCCGCTACACACTCACCGTAAAACCAAACGTGATTCCTGCGGGCGAAAAATTGAGGGTTTGGTTGCCTTATCCTGTCAAAAATGATCGGCAAAAGGATATTAACTTACTGAAAACCAAATTAGTACCTTATCAAATGAACCAATCGGGTAAGTCGGCACACAACAGTTTTTATATGGAAGATATTGCCCAGAAAGACCAACCTACGGTTTTCAGTTATGAGTTGAGTTACACAGCCCAAGCCCAATGGTTTGACCTGAAACCCGAAAATATAAAACCTTATGATACCACTTCCCAAATCTATAAAACGCATACCGCCGAACGTCCGCCACATATTGTTTTTTCGCCAAAAATAAAGGAATTGGCAAAAAAAATTGTCGGAAACGAAACCAATCCCTACCTGAAAGCCCGCAAAATATTTACTTGGATCGACCAGAACATTCCTTGGGCAAGCGCTTTGGAATATTCGGTTTTTGAGAATATTCCCGAATATGTCCTCCAGAACCGCCATGGGGATTGCGGTATGCAAACCCTGCTTTTTATGGCTTTGGCTCGCTATAGCGGCTTGCCGACCAAATGGCAAAGCGGTTGGATGATGCACCCAGACGAGGTTAATTTGCACGATTGGGCAGAAGTTTATTATGAAGGGATCGGTTGGGTGCCACTTGATCAAACTTTTGATTTGTTACCTTCTGACAATGAGGCAGTTAAGTATTTTTACACAAATGGAATCGATGCCTATCGTTTTACGGTAAATGAAGATTTTGGGCAAGATTTTTAT
>JAAFHK010000080.1:10677-12987 GCA_013297565.1 Cytophagales bacterium | reverse complement strand
AATCGATAAATTTTTTCTTTCTTTTTACTAATTCAATAATTTTCGAACCTTTTTTATAAAAAAGAGGCAATATAAAAGGCTTGTATTAAATGATTTTATAATTTTGTATAACTTATACTCAATCAACGAATGCTTTTGTACGGCGAACATTCTTGTTCGCCCAGAAACGAACAAGAACTTCGTTTTACGACCAAGTACCAATTTAGTTTCAGTAAATAAACAGCTACAAGATTTTAAAAACCTTATAGCTTTAGCAATAACAAAATGTTGCACTTTAGCTCGAAAACACTATGCAAAACATTGAATTACAGGAAAAATCTGCCTGCGGCGTTGGATTCGTGATGCACCGACAGGGACAAGCCTCGAATGCAATCCTACAAACCACTTTGCAAGCCCTTCGCTGTCAAGAACATCGGGGCGGCTGTGATATAGATTTTCTTAGCGCTGATGGTTCAGGAATCATGACTGATATTCCTTTCGAAATGTTGGGTTATCAAAAAGGGCAAATGGCTGTGGCTTCCATTTTCCTACCCCAAAATCCCGACCGCGCCCGCCGTTCGCTAAAGATATTCGAAGAAGTTTTTGATTTTATGGGTTTGGAAATTAAGGAATATCGGGAAGTCCCGATCAACCGATCTATTCTGGGCAAAAAGGCTTTGGCTTCGCTTCCGCCCATGTTGCACGCCATTATTTTGCGTCCCGAACACTGCCGCACCGATCATTCTTTTGACAAATTGCTCTACCTTGCCAATATGTTCAACCGAATGCACCAACGAAAAAAAAATCAAGCAAACGAAAACGTGCGAGAATTTTTCTTCAATTCTCTCTCTGCCAATACTATAGTGTATAAAGGTTTGGTTACGGCAAATGCCCTTTCTGAATTTTATTTGGATTTGCAAAATCCTATTTTTAAGACCCGTTTTGGGCTTTTTCACCGCCGTTTTAGTACCAATACCGTAAGCACTTGGGACAAGGCTCAACCTTTCCGTTTGATAGGGCATAACGGCGAAATTAACACGATTGCGGGCAACCGTTCGAATGCCTTTTCGAGGGAAAAAACGATTGGCTTGCGAAAAGAAGAACTTTTGACCCGCTTCAATATCAGCGATTCGGGAAGCATGAACGAGATGGTCGAAGCGGTAAGCTATAGGAGCAGTCTGCACGATTTGGAAGGCGTCATGTCTATCATGATGCCACCCGCCGACCTTAGCAATCAATATTATAAATTTTGGAGTCGGGCAATGGAGCCATGGGACGGTCCCGCTTTGGTGGCGTTTTGTGATGGCAAAACGATAGGTGCGCGCCTCGACCGAAATGGTTTTAGACCCTGCCGTTGGGCAATGACCGAAGACCATTTTTATTTGGCTTCCGAAGCAGGATCGTTTGGTTTGGACGAAAGTAAAGTTCTAAAAAAAGGCACTTTGAACGCAGGAACTGGCGTTTCGGCAAATTTAGAAACAGGAGAAATTAATTTTAACGATCCAAGCCAAACTGTAATCAATCGGAATTTTGCTTTCGAAACCAATCTCATAAAACTTGATTACAAAGAAACTACGCAAACCGAAGCCCAGCATTTGGACAAAAAATATCTATTTTCTTATTCAGAAGAAGACCTTGCGCGCGTTTTACAACCCATGATCAGCACTGGCAAGGAGGCGATTGGTTCGATGGGCGATACGGCTCGGCTGGCTATTTTTTCGGACGAACCTCGTTCGTTTTTCGATTTCTTTTTCCAATCTTTTGCCCAAGTAACGAACCCGCCTTTGGATTTTTTAAGAGAAAAAAATGTAACCGACTTAATAACCTATTTGGGAAAACGCCCAAATATTTTCGCCAAAAAAGAACTGATCCCGCCACCGCGCGCCTTCGAATTGCCAAGTCCGATCTTGAGTTTGGGACAAATGGAATTTTTGAGAGAATTGAAAAATCCTGAAACATCTGATTTTCAGAATATTGCGGTCGAATTGGACATGATTTTTCCAAGAAATTTTGGAAAAACAGAATTTGCGAACCAATTAAAAAAATTAGCCGATCAAGCCAAAAAAGCGATCCATCAGGACAAAGCCAAAATTATTATTCTCACTGACCGCAAAGCCAATTATGATAATCCGCCGATCCACTCACTTTTGGCACTGCGCTCCGTTTCGCAAGGGCTGACCGAAGCAGGCATCAGACATGAAGCCTCGATAGTGATCGACACGGCAGAAACCCGCACTACGCACGATATTGCCTGTTTGATCGGTTTTGGAGCAACGGCAGTATGTCCGTATTTGGCATTAGAAATGGCGCGTTTTGAGCAAAATCATAAAT
>JAAFHK010000080.1:0-10667 GCA_013297565.1 Cytophagales bacterium | reverse complement strand
GAAAAAGAAAAAAATCTATTAAAAGCCTACGAAATGGGTTTGCTAAAAATCATGTCCAAAATGGGCATTTCGGTAGCGCGCAGTTATCAAAGTTCCAAATTGTTCTCGATTGTGGGTTTGAACCGATCCCTGATCGACCAATATTTTTTGGGGACAAGTTCCTATTTAGGTGGTTTGGATTTGGAAAATATTGTAGAAAATATTTTGCGAAACACTGAAATAGGGCGTAAATGTTTGGAAAATAGTCATTTACAAAATAATTTTCTTTACAGAGAAGATACCCTTGGCACTTCGGGCGAAAGACACTCAATGACTTTGGAACGGTCAAAAATTGTGCATCAATTAGTCCGAGATACAGGTTTTGGGCTTTCACAACCCGAACTTTTCAGAGAATATTTGAAACTTTCGGACGAATTAGCCCCGATCAATGTGCGCCATTTGTTTGATTTCAAGAAAGATGTAACAGCAATTCCTATCGAAAAAGTCGAAGCGGCAGAAAAAATTTGGAAACGCTTTGGATCAGGGGCTATGTCTTTTGGGGCTATCAGTGCCGAGTCGCAAAGGGATATTGTATTGGCAATGAGGGACTTAGGCGGACGAAGCAACAGCGGAGAAGGCGGCGAAAACCCCTATTATTTTACCGAAGGCATTTCTGCCCAAACCAAACAAGTAGCTTCGGGGCGCTTTGGCGTTACGGCTTTGTACTTGGCTTCGGGCAGGGAATTGCAGATAAAAATAGCGCAAGGCGCAAAACCGGGCGAAGGCGGACAGCTCATGGGCGTAAAAGTTACGGCAGACATTGCCAGAGCAAGGTTCTCGAACAAAAATATTGACCTCATTTCGCCAGCCCCCATGCACGATATTTACAGTATTGAGGATTTGAAACAGTTGATTTACGAACTCAAACAGATTTGTCCAGCGGCGGAAGTAAATGTGAAGTTGGTGTCTGGAGCAGGAATTGGCACGATTGCGGTCGGGGTAGCGAAAGCAGGTGCGGACATCATCGATGTGGTCGGTGGGGACGGCGGCACAGGGGCGGCGGGCTTGAGTTCGATGAAACACGCAGGGCTGGCATGGGAATTTGGGCTGGTCGAGGTGCATCAGGCTTTACTCCAAAATGGCTTGCGATCTTACGTCCGTTTGCGAACCGATGGCGGACTTTTTACAGGCAAAGACATCGTTATGGCGGCTTTGATGGGGGCTGAAGAATTTAATTTTGGCAAATTATTATTGGTTGCCGAAGGCTGTATTATGGCTCGAATTTGCGAAAAAAACACCTGTCCTGCGGGAATTACTACGCACGATCCTGTCTATAAAGCCAAATACAAAGGTTCTAAAGACCACGTAATCAAGATGATACAGTATTTGACGGAGGACGTGAGGAGGCACTTGGCGGAGTTGGGTTTTGAGAAACTCGAACAGATTATTGGGCGAATGGATTTGCTGACCGAAAACAAAATTGCCGAAAAACTGATCCATGAAAGGCATTTGGATTTGAGTTTTGTGCTCGGTAAAAACTTACATGAATTTTGTACTCAACGCAATCCGTTTTTTGAGGGTGTAAATTCTTTGAACGAACAGATCGTAGCCGATACTCGCGAAGCCATTGCTACGAACCAAAATTTGGATTTGGCATACCCAATTATCGTAACCGACAGAGCCGTTTTGGCGACTGTAGCAGGCGAAATAGCCCGAAAAGAGGATTTTTATAGAAAAAATGTAGTCAAAGACGAAAATTTGAAACCTTACATGGGCGAATTAAATTTTACATTTCAGGGGAGCGCAGGACAGGGTTTTGGCGTATTTATGACGGACGGAATCAGTGCCAAGCTCTACGGTGAGGCGAACGATTCGGTCTGCAAATCGATGTCGGGCGGGAAAATGGTCATTGTCCCAAGTCCAAACATAAAATATGCCCCTGAAGAAAACGTAATTATTGGAAATTGTGCCTTGTATGGAGCAACAGGCGGAGTTTTGTTCGTAAATGGCATTGCAGGCGACCGTTTTGCGGTGCGCAATAGTGGGGCGTACGCTGTAGTGGAGGGCGTAGGTTTGCACGCTTGCGAATACATGACGAATGGAAAAGTGATCATTTTGGGCGAATTTTACCAAAACTTGGGAAGCGGCATGACAGGCGGAGAAATCTACCTCTACAAACCTGAAAATATCGAGTACGTAAATACTGAGTATGTTAGCCAAACTGGCATCACAGAAGGAGACTGGGACGAAATAACGGCAATTTTGCTAACTTACATACAAGACACAGACAGTCCAAAAGCACGCCAAATTTTGAAAAATTGGGCAGTTTCGAAAACCCAGTTCGTCAGATTTGAACCCTCGAATATTGCCAAAAAGAAAAAAACAGCGGAAATAGAAATGTTGAGAAAGTAAAATTTTTCTATAAATTTGCGTAATAACATTTAAAAATTTTGTTCCAAAAAGTAAGTTTATCATTCTCAAAAAATGACTTTTGAAGTAACAATTTTAGGATCGACCGCCGCCGTTCCGCTTTATAACCGCCACCCAACGGCGCAATTTGTGCAGTATGAAAATACTTGCCTGCTCTTTGATTGTGCGGAAGCTACGCAAATCCAGATTTTGAAATATAAGAAAAAAGCCAGCAAAATCGACCATATTTTTATTAGTCATTTGCATGGCGATCATTATTTTGGGCTTTTGGGCTTGCTTTCGAGCCTTAGCTTGCAAAAGCGAACGGATATTTTGCATATTTATGCCCATGCGGGTTTGGCAGAAATCCTGACGGTTACTTTCCGCCATTCGCACATGAATTTTACTTATCCGCTTGAATTTCATGAAATAGTACCTGAAACTGAACAAGTTTTATTTGAAAACGATCAAATTTTGGTTCGGGCTTTTCCTCTCCGCCACCGAATCGCCTGCCATGGTTTTGTAGTTGAGGAAAAACAACGCCAGAGGAAGCTGATCAAAGAAAAAATGTTAGTTGATTTTACCATTCCTGAAATTTTGGCACTAAAGAATGGTGAAAATGTGCTTCGCGAGGACGGAACAGTCTTAAGTGTAGAATATTTCACACAGCATTTTGAGCCGCGCCGTTACGCTTTTTGCACCGACACGGTTTATACAGAAAGTATTTTGCCTTATATAAGTCATGCCAATCTCCTCTACCACGAAGCGACTTTTCTGGACGATATGACCGATTATGCCCTCATGACAGGACACTCTACAGCCCGCCAAGCGGCGGAAATTGCGAAAAAAGCCCAAGTAAAGCGTTTGATTTTGGGACATTTTTCGATCCGTTATCTTAACCTCGAACCTTTTTTGAGTGAAGCACGCCCTATTTTTCCTGAAACTTATTTGGCAAGCGAAGGGCTTAGTTTTGAGATCAAGCCAAGTGTTTGGTAAAAATTGCCTATTTTAAAAATGTTTGAATAATATGATGCCAAACGCCTAAAATTTCTTTCAAATTGGTATAAACTTGGTTGTCGATATAAAAAATATTGTTTTCGAAACGTATAAATTTCCATTCTACGCCATCAGTAGCACAGCCATACAAAACAGGAAAATTTTTACCTTCCATTTCATTAAAAAGTTTTGCTCCGTAAAGTTGGGCGGCACATTGGGCAATGCCATAATCCATGTCCTCGTCTTTTGCCTCGACAAGCGAAATAATGGGGCTTTCCAAATAAGGTTTTCGAGGAGCAAGCACAAAGAAAAAATCACATTCACCCGATAGATTGCGATCAAAATCTACTGGCAATTCCTCCCCTGAAAACAAGGTTACTTTATCAAAATAAGCTTCGGCAATTTCGCCCAAAATAGGCGAAATGATCCGTTCAGATTTTACTTTTTCGTTGTTTAATGGAAATAATTTGGCTTTTTCCAAAGCCTGTTCCAACCAGACACTTGGCTCGACCAATTTTATGGTTGAAAATAATTTCAAATTTTCGGCATCAAGCCCAAAGGTTTTGGTTACTTGTTTCAGTTTCTTAAAATTACTGTATCCCATTATTTTATTGGTTTGCTTTACACAAAGATACAAAAAAAGACTATAGCATAGACTTTAGTCTGTGTTTTTTTAATGCACAGACTAAAGTCTATGCTACACCCAAAATCAACTTTTCCACTTGCTTTTTCGCCTCTTCCAAACCTGTTTTTGCCTCATTTTCAAGCCGTTTCGCCGCCGCCCGAAGCCCCGAAATATGATCGGCAATTTCGTTTTGGACTTCGAGAGGGGGAAGGGGAATAGGAATAGATAAATATTCATGCATAATTAAATTCCGTATTCCATTGGTTTGGCTTTGCATAATGTCCGTTATTTTGATATTATGAATGGTTTTCAAAAACGCAAACAAATAGTCAGGATTTATTTTTTGCTGATCAATACGAATTTTATGAATAAAATTGCTGTACGCAAGTTTGTATTTTTCCGCTAAATCTGGGGTAATAATGGCAATTCTGCCCACAGGTTGATCTTCACTTCCACCCGATTTTTCGATCAGCAAATCACCCACTTGCAAATCCATTTTTGCTAATTTGATTTTATTGATGAAACGATATTTGACTCGATCATTTTCCAAATTCAAATTATACAAATTATCGAACTCCGTAGCCCGAATAACAAGCCTTTCTTCGAAACCTGCTTCTGCATTATCAAGTCCCCAATCACCTGCCACGGATTGGATTAATAGATTTTTCAACAAAATTCGTTCATAATTAGAATTTTCAAGTCTTTTTAAAAGAGTTTGGTTTTCAGGGGTGTATTTTTTAGGATCAAACCTTTTGCCTTGCATTTGCGAAAATTTGACGAAAAAATGAGGTTCAGACCTTACAAGGTTTTCAAAACCTTGTAAGGTCTGATTTGGAATAGAAATCCCCAATTTATCCAACAAATACCCATCTATACTTTCCAAAAGCCGTTTAGCCTCGATTTCATTGGCTTTTTTCTGTTCGTAAGCCTGCTCGAAAATTCCTACGATTTGGGCTTGAGTGTGAATTGGCGGAAGCGGGATTAAAACATTTTTTAATTCTTCGGTAGTAATTGCGGGATAATTTCCGCCACTACTGCGTTGTTCCATTTGTTTTAATGAAAATTCTTGACGCAAACAGAAAAACAAAAAATCTTTTGAAATAATTTGTGCTTTTATATTTCTTAAAACAGCAAAACCTGTCGAAGCTATTTGTATTTCATTTTCTTGCAGTTTTACAAAAGAAATTGCCCCACGATTAGGTCGTGTGGTTGAAACAAGAATATCATTATTCTTAACTATCATTTTAGCCCTACTTGGTGCTTCATTGATAGGAATTGATGAAATATTATTTATTTTTCCTGTTAAAATATCAATTTCACTAATTTCAATATAGGGAAAAATATCTTCAAAATAATCTTTTCCATTCCAAGTTTCACTCGAAAAATCAATCAAATGCCCTAATTTTTTAAAATCATTTTGGGTGATTTTTTTTATAATTTCTTGAAAATCAATACGATAAAAAAGTGGATCAATCCTTCCTTCCAACGCCCCAAAATGAACCAAAAAGACTTGATTTGGATTCAGTTCGGGGCTTAGACGAAAAAAGGGTCTTGTCCTGTTTTGACTGCCGCTATAAAATTCCGCAATTCGGGCATAATATCCTCCAGATCATTTTGGTTGATTTCCTTGCCTGTAGCGTCATAGCCTATTTGTTCGGCTATCGCCATAAAAATCGGGTAATCGGCTATTTTCTTTTGCAAGCGGGTTTGCAAGGTTTCTGCCATGACTTCTTTGGCACTTTCGAGGCGTTCGTTGTAGGTTTCATTCACTCCCTTTCGCCATTCGGCGTAGGCTTCGGTAGCTTCGTGGGCTTTTATTTTGCTTTTTAGGTCTTTTTCGGCTTCTTTTTGTAGGTTTTTGTCCCAGGTGCCTTGTTCTTTGAGGGCATCGAGGTAGCCGGTGAGTTCCTGTTCGAGTTCCTGAATCGTGGCATCGCCTTTTTTCAGTACGTACTGTTTTTCGGCAATGAGTTTCCGAATTTCACCGCCAAACTCCTCATTTTCAAAGAGTTCGCTTTGGATTTCGGCATATATTTCTCGGTTTCTTTGTGCAGTTTTTTCGTCCCATTTCTTAAGGAACAGCAAAGAACTTTTGACCCCCGCCCCTGTATGCGCAAAAGCAAATTGCGGAATGGAAATGACGGCAAGGATTCGGAAATGTTCTTGTATCCAATCCCTGACGAATTGGGCGGAACTGTTGGTAAGGATACCGTCAGGCACGACAATAGCGGCAATGCTGTCTTCGTTTATCATTTTTTCGGGCATCTTGAGAAACTCAAAATACTGTTCGATAAATAGCACTTCGCTTTTTTGGCTGTCCCGTTCTTCGTTTGTGGGCAAATTTTTGAGTTTTGCCTCTATCCAATCAAAATTTTTCCTTCCCAAATCATAATCGCCCAAATAGCCTTTGGTGCTGGCTTTTACGTCCGAACCAAAAGGCGGATTGGTAATGATAAAATCGAAGGTAGCGGCTCGGAATTTGTCATGCCCCTTACTTTTGTTTTTGAGGGCGTGCTGATGTATTTTTTCCAAATTGTCCAAACCATCGTAGGCAATGACGTTGGTGTGTCCGTCATCGTGGATAATCATGTTCATTTTGGCAACTCTGGCAATCGTTTCCGAAATTTCGATGCCAAAAAGGTTGTTTTCTGCAAATTTATGCCAAAAATCGTGATGTTTGGCGGCTTGTTTTTCCTTGTCAAACTTGGAATCGGCTTGGCGGCGCACTTTGTCGAGGGCATAGAGCAAAAAGCCTCCCGATCCGCAGGAAGGGTCTAAAACTATCGATTTGTTGGTAATTGGCAAGACTTCGACAATAAATTTGATGATCGTTCGGGGGGTAAAATACTGCCCAAATTTTCCTCTGAAAATATCATCTTTCAAAAAAGTTTCGAACGCCCGCCCCTTACAATCCAAATCCGTATCCCGCAAATTGACTTTTGCCAAAATTCCGACAATAATAATAAGTTCGGAAGGCGTAATGCGAATATCGTCCTTAAAAACTTCGGGGTCTTCTTTTCGCCCTTTCCAATAAATGCCTTGTATGCGTTCGAATAGGATTTCGGCTTTTGTTTTTTTCTGAAATTGGGCGCTTTGCAAATCATTTGGGAAAATTTGGAACTGATAAGGCGTACCTATTTCTCCTTCTTCTTCGGTGAGTTTTTCGTCATAAATTTTACAAAAAATCAATTTGTTCAGCTCATCAAAGGCTTCCGAAGGGGTGCGTTTTCCTGCGTCCCAGAGGGCTTGATGGGCTTTTTTGAACAGATCGGTCAGGGCTTTTTCGGTCAAAACTTGTAAAGCATTTTTTCCTTCCCCGCCTTTATAAAAAGTAGGTTTTTCACTCAAGCCTTTGCCGTATTCGGGCAAATCGGAAATAATATTTTCTTCCCTTTCAAGAGGTTTAAAATCACGAACATTATAGAACTGATTGATAGTGAGGGAAGTAACCCACAAAAAAGCGGCTTTTAGGGAGTTGGCATTTCCAAAACCTTGCTCGATGGCTTGTTTAAATTCGGGTTCGGTTGTTTCTTCTTTTTTGCACTCGACTACAATATAGGGCTGTTTTTTATCCTCATCTTCAAAAATCACAATATCCGCCAAATCGCTGGGTGTTCGGCGCGGCACTACGACCTCCAAAGCCATTCTTTGCGGCAAATAACCATATTCAATCACCAATTTGGCAAAACATTCTGCCCGTACTTTTTCTTCAGGATCGGTATAACGGTATTTTTTGTTCTGAAAAACGTAAGTAATATTTTTCTGGTCGGCATCAAAAGAAATGATGCCTTTTTGCAGGGCTTTTTGGAGTAGAGTGGTCATGGAAAATGTGTAATTTTTATGATTTGAACAAATAGACAAAAAGGTTTTGATTTTTGCAAAGTATTTGAGAAAAATGTGTTTTCAGAGTTATTTTCGTAATCCTTTTTTTTGAGTTTTACGATCTTAGTTTTTTTCTGCTTTTTTCCTATTTTTGTAAACCATTTTTCTCAAGAAACCCATGTTCCACAAGCCTAACGATCCAAGCCGAAATCATCTCATTTTGGGTGATTGCCTCGAAGTCCTCAAAACTATCGACACCGAAAGTGTAGATTTGGTATATCTCGATCCGCCCTTTTTTTCGAACCGAAACTATGAGGTTTTGTGAGAGAGGGTTATTGGGCGGATTTGGTAATGTTTGATTTGGGACAAAAGCATACAGTCAATAAAGCCAATATTTTGTACCATTGCGGCTGGTTGCCTTTGAACCATTATGTATTCCATTCGCATATCACGCATACCATCGTTTCGAGTCATTTGGCGTACCAAAAACGCCAATTTGATGAAACCAAAAAGGAAAAAGAATTACTTTTGAGAGGAAATGATTGCTTGGTGTGGAGTTTTTGTTATAAAAAATGCCTAAAAATCGACAAGATTTTTAGGCATTTTTTTGTGATGATCTTCTTAATATTTGTTCCAATGTTTCAGATTTTTCAAAAGATACTTGATTAATTTTTTTTGATCAAGAATTAATTTTCGGTATTCTGTTTCGGAACGAAAAGTAAAAACAGCTTTTAAACGCCTGTAAAGCCCTAAAAGATTGGTTTCCTCACCATTTGCTTCTTTTACCATGTAGGGTATGCACATGGGGTTAAAATTTTGGTTGCCTACGAAATGCGGCATGACAGGAAACATACTCGACAGCCATTCTACAGTTACCTCGCTGGGTAAATAGTCCTATTTGAAATAAAATAATTCTTCGTTGCAAAGGGCATAAAAATCCTCGATAGCAAAACGATCATCGGGATTTTGTTTCAAATTTTTGGCAACTTGGTGAAAACGGGTAGCACAACTCAAAATAATGCTCGAATTAAGCTGTTTGAATGAGGTTTTGTATGCTTTGTAAGCAAAAACAAGGGCAAGCAAACCAAAAGACGAAGAAATAAAGGACAAAGACTCCAAAATATCTTTGATCATATCGAAGCCTTCAATTAGGTTTTTCATAGGGAAAAAGAATAAATTGTTGAAAAAATTAACTGCAAATTTTGTGATTTGGCTAAAAAAAACCAATTTTTGGAAAAATCTTTTTTCTTGTTTTCCGAAATTGCTTTAAGTTTGCAAACGCAATTAGGTACGTTTGTATTTTTTTTAACAAAAACTCATGAAAATAGCAGTTGTAGGAGCTACGGGTTTGGTAGGTGGCGAAATGTTAAAAGTATTGACAGAACGCAATTTCCCTGTTAGCGAATTGATTCCTGTAGCTTCCGCCAGATCGGTTGGGCAGAGCATTACTTTCAAAGGCAAGGCTTACAAGGTGCATAGCATGGACGAGGCTATTGCGGCACGACCACATATTGCCATTTTTTCGGCAGGTGGTAGCACTTCCCTCGAACACGCCCCGCGCTTTGCCGAAGTAGGCACAACGGTCATCGATAATTCTTCGGCGTGGCGTATGCAGCCCGACAAAAAACTCATAGTGCCAGAAGTAAATGCGCACATTTTGACTAAAAATGACAAAATTATTGCTAATCCGAACTGTTCGACTATCCAGATGGTCGTAGTGTTGAATCCTTTGCATAAGAAATATAAAATCAAACGGGTAGTTGTTTCGACTTACCAAGCCGTAACGGGGACAGGTAAAAAAGCGGTCGATCAACTCAATGACGAACGTTCGGGAAAAACAAACGGCACAAAAGCCTATCCGCACCCTATCGATCTGAATGTGTTGCCTCATATTGATGTTTTTTTGGAAAATGGTTACACCAAAGAGGAAATGAAAATGGTGAATGAAACCAAAAAAATTATGGCTGATGATTCGATTTTGCTAACCGCTACGACCGTTCGTGTGCCTGTGCTTGGCGGACATTCGGAGGCGGTGAATATCGAATTTGAAAAAGATTTTGATTTGGCGGAATTAAGAACTATTTTGGCACAAACGGAAGGCGTAATTGTGCAAGATGACGTAAAAAACAATGTTTATCCTATGCCGATTGTGTCGCATGGGCGCGATGAGGTATTTGTAGGGCGTTTGCGGCGCGATGAAAGCCAAAAAAACACCTTGAATGCATGGATCGTGGCGGATAATTTGCGAAAAGGTGCGGCTACAAATGCGGTGCAGATTGCCGAATATTTGCTCAAAAATAAATTGGTATAACTGATTTTTTGGAATATGGAAGTACATTACGGTCTAAAAACAGTCCTAAACCTCGATTTCGCTATAGTTACCAGCGGAACTTTTGATGGAGTTCATACAGGACATCAGCGCATTTTAGAGCATCTCAAGGCGCTAAAAGCCCAAAATCCAAATGCCAAAACGGTCGTGATTACTTTCACGCCGCACCCGCGTTTGGTGCTTTTTCCTGAACAGAAAGACCTCCGAGTGCTAAATGCTTTGGAAGAAAAAATTGATCTTTTGGGACAGTTTGGGGTGGATCATGTGCTGGTTATTCCTTTTGATCAAAAATTTGCGGAGCAAAGTTCTGCGGATTTTGTCAATGAGGTTCTGGTCGATCTGCTCAAAACCAAAATATTGGTCATGGGCTATGATCACCGTTTTGGGAAAAACAGACAGGGCGGTTTGGAATATTTAAAAGAAAACAAAGAAAAATACAATTTCGAGGTGGTTGAGATTCCAGCGCACGAGGTAGAAGCTGTAACCGTAAGTAGTACAAAAATTCGT
>JAAFHK010000008.1 GCA_013297565.1 Cytophagales bacterium | reverse complement strand
ACTCCAATATATTTTGGTTTTGATCTATCATCACGATTGCCATGTCCATACTTGCCTGTCCGAAGGCTTCCTCTTGGCGGAACATTTGATGTAGGCTTTCATTCATAGCATTTAGGATCAGATCAACTTGCCTAATGCCTTGAATATTAATCACTTGGCGCAACAATGCCTCACCTGTAAGTGCCATAAAAGCCCCAGGCACGCCATGCCCTGTGCAGTCGACAGCCGCCAAGAAAATAAGCGGTTTCCCTTGAGTTTCGACCGTATCAAACCAATAAAAATCACCACTTACGACATCTCTTGGTTTGAAAAAAATAAAAAATTCGGGAATAAAACTACGAATTTCAGTAGTATTGGGCAACATGGCAGTTTGGATACGACTTGCTACATTGATGCTGTTGGTAATGTCCTCATTTTTTTGCTTGATCATTTGGTGTGCCTTTTGCAAAATCTCGGTTTGTTGGCTAATGGCTTGATTCAGGCGATTCAGTTGCTTATTTTTGGATTGAATTTTTTGCCTATTAAACCAAATAAAAAACGCAATTAACGCAACCGCCCCCAAACCAATCACCAAGGCATAGTTTTGCCATTTTTGCCGTTCCCCTTCTTTTCGTAAAATTTGATTTTCTTCTTCTTTCTTTTCCGTTTGGTATTTTTCCATTGTTTCTGCCAATAGTTTGTATTTTTCTTTCGAAAAAAGGCTGTCTTTTGTGATCGAAAACAAACGATAATATTTTAGTGCTTTTTCATAATCTTTCTTAAGGGTATAAACTCCTGAAAGCGTTTCATAATTGGTCTTTTCCTGATCCTGATAACTACTTCCTGTAGCCATATTTAGGCTAAGTTCGGCGTAATAAATAGCCGAGTCAAGCTGATCCAATTTGACAAAAATTTTCCCTAAGTTTTGCGTAGAAATACATTCCCAAAATTTATTTAAAGTGTTTTTAGAAGAAGAATAGGCTTTGCGAAAATAATCAAGGCTTTTTTCCAATTCTTTTTGTTTTTCAGCCACACGCCCCAGACCGTTATAATTCATACCAATTCCGCTTTTTTCGCCCGCTACCATATAGCTTTCCATTGATTCGTTATAAAAATAATTTGCCGAATCGTATTTTTGCTCATCTTCGAATATTTGCGCCATGTTGTTTTGGGCATATCCTTTTCCGTACAAATATTTTACACTATCTGCCAGATGAAAGGCTTTTCGAAAATAAGACATCGCAACTTCAGGTTTTTTCCATTCTTTATAAATCAAACCAATATTGGAAAGGGTAATCGTTTGGCGGAAGGGAACTCCCAATTTTACCCAAATATCGTGCGATTTGAGATAAAAACCCAAGCCTTGACTGTATTTGCCTTGCGCCCAAAAAATAGCGCCCACACTATTATAACGCCGCCCAAGCATATCGAGCAAGCCCTTCTCTTCGGGGTATTTGAGCAAAAGTTCGTTACACAAATTAATGCTCCGTTCGTATTGGATTAAGGATTCGGGAAAAAAACCACGTAACCAATACAAATAACCAATATCAGAGTTGGAAACCATGACGAGTTTCCAGTATTCCAAATTATCAGGTTCTTTGTCCGTTAAGGATTCTCTCAAGCGGAGGGCTTTTTCATAATATTTGATTGCCTGTCGCCAATCGTCTGGCTGGGCTTTGTAGTACAAATTACCAAAATGATTGTACGCATCGCTTTCTCTTTTTGCATCTTTCATTTTTTGGGCTAAAGCGAGGGCTTCCTCTACATGAGGCAAACCTTGTTTGGCGGTAGCGTTGGTATTATAGAGATCGGCAACACTATTGAGGATATCGATGCGTTCAGCTTCAGTTTTTTGGGGCATGAGCGCCAAAAGACTATCTATTTTGACTTTGTTTTGAGCCAAAACAGATGTATAAAAAACTGATAATAAAGCTATTATAAAAAATATACGCATCAACGGAAGATTCGAAATCGACAAACCACAAAGGCAATTCTACAAATATTATTCCTTAATTCTTTTATTTATAAGCATTTTTTTAGTTTTGGGCTAAGGCATACTTTCTAAACCAACTGCGTATTTTGATCTGCAAAACGCCCAAAAAGGCTTCTTTGAATATTCGGCTTGACATTTTGGAAACGCCGCGCTCCCGATCCATAAAAATAATAGGAATTTCCACAATTCGGAAACCATGCTTCCAAGTGGTAAATTTCATCTCGATTTGGAAAGCATAACCAATAAAACGAATTTTATCTAAATCAATGGTTTCCAATACTTTACGATTATAACATTTGAAACCTGCGGTCGTGTCCATAATTTTCAGACCAGTAACCAAACGCACATAATAACTTGCAAAATAGGACATCAAAACCCGTCCAATAGGCCAATTTACGACCGTAACGCCTTTGATGTAGCGCGAACCAATAGCCAAATCGTAACCGTCCTCAAGGCAAGCATTATACAAACGGATCAGGTCATCGGGGTTGTGCGAAAAATCTGCGTCCATCTCAAAAATATATTCATAGCCTTTTTGTAAAGCTATTTTGAAACCATGAATATACGCCGTACCCAAGCCCAATTTGCCTTTTCGTTCTTCCAAAAAAATCCGACCTACAAATTCGCTTTGTAATTCCTTGACTTTCAAGGCAGTACCATCAGGCGAACCGTCATCAATGATCAACATATCGAACAGTTCAGGCAAATGCATGACGTGCCTGATCATAAGCTCGATGTTTTCGATTTCGTTGTAGGTTGGGATAATTACGATAGCCTTATTCACCGTATCAATTTTTTAATTAGCGTTTTTTTCGGATTCAAGTGGATTCATAGGTTCAGTATCGTTCGAGGCTTCCGAATTTTGAGGTTCGAGATGCTTTTCAGCGGGCTGTTGGGTATGCGTCCCAAAAAGCATAATCATGACCACGCCAATAAAAATACAAGAGTCGGCAATATTAAAAACAGGGCGAAAAAAAACAAAATCTTCGTTTGCCCAAATTGGCGACCAGTCTGGAACTTGCCCTTCAACAAGCGGAAAATACAACATATCAATCACTTGCCCATGAAACCAAGTCGTTGGCGAACTTTCGGGAGCATTGTCGAGCAAAACGCCATAAAAAATGCTATCGATGAGGTTGCCCACAGCCCCGCCCAAAATCAAGGAAACGGCATAAATCATAGCCACACGAACCTTGCGAATGATGAGGTTTATGATCCAAAAAACCATAGCAATACTTGCCCCAATTCGCAAAAAAGTGAGAATAAATTTGCCATAAGGCGAATCGATCTCGACCCCAAAAGCCATACCAGGATTGAGCAAATAATGCAGTTTGAACCAATCAGCAATTACAGTAATTTCGCCCACAAGCCCCATTTCCATGTTGTAATGTACCCACAACTTGCTTGCTTGATCGATAATAATTGCCAAGGCACTTACCAAAAAATACTTCCAATATTTCACGCTTCTACGGATTTAAAGTGCGAAATTATAAAAGAATTTTATTAAACAGATGTATAAATGAAAAAGATTGCACAAATTTTGTATTTTTTAAGATGTCCAAGTAAATCTTGACCAATTATTAGAAAACATGAAATACTACCATGCCAAACTGTTTTTAATTATATTATTCTTTTTTGGACGTTCGATCCATGCCCAACAAATGCCATTTTACAACCAATATTTGCACAATCAATCCCTTTACAACCCTGCGGCTGGTGCTACCAAAACCTATTTCAACCTAAAATTTTTGAATCGCCAACAGTGGTCAGGCTGGGAAGGCGCACCTGTGAGTTATTATGTAGCCTTTAGCAGTCCTATCCAAGAAAAATACCGAAATTTTAAAGTTTTACCTGAAAAATACCATGGTTTGGGGGCGGCAATTCACTATGAAACCGCAGGCATTTTCCAGCAAAGCCAAATCCAACTAAGTTACCAATACCACCTAACTTTACAAAAGAGTTTGCGTAATTTTTTGCGATTTTCATTAGGAATCAGCCTTAATGCACACCAAATTGGCTTTGATCAAAACAAGATTCGCCTCTCAAACCCAAACGATCCACTTTTAGCACAAGGATCAAAAAATAGCTTTACTTTTGATGGCAATTTGGGCTTTTGGCTTTATTCCAAAAATGCCTATTTGGGTTTTTCAGTTCTTAATTTTGCTGAAAATAGGTTTGATTTTGGGGCTGAAAATCGCCTAAAAAGGCATTATTCCCTATCAACAGGCTACAAACTGGAGTTAAATCCTGACATTTGGGCTTTTATGCCTTCGGCAATAGTGCTTCTTAGTGATTTGAAATCCGTAGTTGTTATATTGAACGGTTTGTTGCGTTTTGAGGACAAACTCTGGGGAGGGCTGGGCTATGCCAATAACCGATCTTTGATCTTTTCTTTAGGCTTCAATCTCAAACAAATTGCTGATTTTACGTATTCTTACGAAACTCTTTCTGCTCAATCCACCACCCTGACGAGCCAAGAAATTAGCCTAAATTTCAAACTTGGCAATTACCGATACCGAAGCCGCAACAAACCCGAAATTCCGTTGTTTGACTAAGAAATGAAAAAATTAATTTGAAACCCTTTAAATAATTTAGACAAAGCAATTAGTATACTCAATCAAATTGGTTCTGTAGGGCGAACATTCTTGTTCGCCACAAAAACGAACAAGAATGTTCGTTTTACGACAAAACCATTTTAGTTTCAGTATATTTATGAAACAACTATCAAATTAAAGCCTGATTTTGCAGACGCTTACGGTAACCTTGGGCTTGCGTATTCTAATACAGGCAATAACAAATCGAAAACTACCAAAAAGCCGACCGATTAGGTCATACGGAAGTTCAAAAATGGCTTAAAGATAATGGCTATTCTTGGTAGTTTATTTTTTTGGGCAAAAGGAGGGGAAATTTGTTTTGTAGGAATAATTTTTGAACTCAAACCACAAAACGCCGTAAAACAGTCTTTGAGCAATTCCATTTCTTAGAAAGTGGAATTATTTTTTTGTTGGCAATAGACAATTTTCGTACTGCGGAATATTAATTATGCTCTCAAAATTTCAAATCATTCAAAAAAACTTCCCAAAAAATTCATTTGGAAAAAACCGCCTCATGTGTGTATATTTGTAGTCCGTTTCTGGAAAACCCATTAACAAAAATACTTTTATGCACGTTTCGCCCCAAGCACCGTTCCAAATCATTTATGCCTTGTTCCAACACCAATATTTGGGCTATTTGTTCGAATCTTTTGTTGTACAGTTGGACGAAAAAGGCAATATGACGCTGAAATTTCAAAATATTTCGTCCCAGAATGCCAGCGAATTTATGGCAGGGCTGGACGAACAGGATTTCGAACTCATCAGGCTCATGGACGATATGCAGCAGGACGTTGTGGCGCGGGAATTTTCGCAAAACAAACTCAAAACCGTTGATTTTTTTCTAAAAATATACGATCCCGAAACAGGCGACAAGGAATTGCAGGCAGAAATAGTCGATTATTTGGAAAAAATCAAGCGCTCGATTTTGGAACTCATGAAAAATCATGGAATGCTTTTCGTCATGGGTAGTGACGGAACGCCTACGTACCGCCAAATCGATATTTCGCCCATTCCTGCTTCTTTGCTTTTCCATTTTCGGCGAAATCATGAAAGTACGCTGTATTTTCCGACCATGAAACACAACGGAGCAAAAGTAGAGTTCCAGTTCCAAAATGCAGGGCTGATCGCCAGCGAACCTGCTTGGATGCTTTTGAAAGATCGCTTATATCATTTCGACAAACCCATCAATGCAAGCAAAATAAAGCCTTTTTTGCACAGAAGTAATATTATTATTCCTCGAAAAATAGAAGAAACGTATTTCCAAAAATTTGTTGCGCCTTTGATCGAAACGGTTGATGTGGTAGCAAAGGGGTTCAATATCGAACGCTTGAGCAGTGCGCCGCACCCGATTCTGAATTTTAAAGAGATTTTGGCAAAACCAATCGTAATTGAGCTTTTTGGACAGGAAGACACACCCGACATTGAAGATACACCCAACAATCAGCTTGTTTTTACGGTTTCGTTCAATTACGGCAAATTTACAGTGCCGTTTTCTGACCGAAAAGAAATAAGCGTAGTGCTTGAAAAGCAAGGTGATGATTTTGTTTTTTACAAAGTACGGCGCGACCTCGATGCCGAACAGCGAAAAGTGGATTGGTTAGAATTACAAGGTTTGGATTTTCATTTCGAAAAGGCAATTATGCCCAAAAGTCAGGCTATCGAGTGGCTTTGCCTGAACGAACAGGCTTTGAAAGACATGGATTTTACTTTCGAACAGCAGGTTTCGGAAGGGAAACGGTATTTTATTGGCAAATCGAGCCTAAGTTTGGAAGTGCGTGAGGGGCGAGATTGGTTCGATATTTATGCCAAAGTGCGTTTTGGGGATTATGAAATTCCATTTTTGAAAATACGGGACATGATTCTGGGCGGGATTCACGAATTTGAACTGCCAAATGGCGAAATTGCCCTTATTCCTGAAACTTGGTTTGCTCAATATGCCGATGTTTTCAACCTGATGCAGGAAAAAGATGGTGAGTATATTTTGCAAAAACAGCATTTGTCGATTTTGCAGGATTTACACGAACAGAATTACGCCCAAGTCGAAATGAACGCCAAACTCCTCAAATTGCGTGATTTTGAGCAAATAGACGATTACGATTTGCCCGAAAATTTTAGAGGAACTTTGCGACCTTACCAAAAAGCGGGCTATAACTGGTTGCAATTTTTGCACGATTACAAATTTGGCGGTTGCTTGGCAGACGACATGGGTTTGGGAAAAACGGTGCAAACGCTGGCTTTTTTGCAGGACATGAAAGAAAAAGGGGCGGATCGAGCCACACTTCTGGTTTTGCCCACTTCACTGATTTATAATTGGGAACAAGAAGCCCAAAAATTCGTCAGTTTAAAGGTTTTGAACTATACAGGCACGTATCGGAACAAAAATACAGAACAGTTTGCGGATTATGATCTGATCCTGACTTCCTACGGAATTGTGCGTTTGGATATTGATATGCTCATAACGTATCATTTTAATTATGTTATTTTAGACGAATCACAGGCAATCAAAAATCCAAACTCGAATATTGCACAGGCTGTCAAAATGTTACAGTCAAATAATCGGCTAATCCTGACGGGTACGCCCATCGAAAATAGCACGGTCGATTTGTGGTCGCAAATGTCCTTTATCAATACGGGGCTTTTAGGTGATTTGAGTTTTTTTAAAAAACATTTTCAAACGCCCATCGAAAAGCGAAAAGATGTGGAAAAAATCCACCGTTTGCACACCTTGATCAAGCCTTTTATTTTGCGCCGTCAAAAATCTCAAGTGGCAAAAGACCTGCCCGAAAAAATAGAGGCGGTGCATTACAGCCGCATGACCGAAGAACAGGAAACGGTTTATGAGGAAACCAAATCACGCTATAGAAACCTGATTTTGAAGCACATAGAGGAAAAAGGGTTGCAAAAATCCCAAATGTTGATCCTCAAAGGTTTGATCGAACTGCGACAGTTGGCAAACCACCCAAAAATGATTGATGAAAGTTACGAACACGAATCTGGCAAGATGAATGATGTGATCGAGATGATCGAAACTGCCGTAAGTGAAGATCATAAGATATTGGTTTTCAGTCAGTTTGTCAAACATTTGAATTTGGTAAAGGCGGCTTTGAACGAACGCAAAATTCCCTTTGCCTACCTCGATGGCAATACTCGAAATAGGCAGGCGGCTGTGGAGGAGTTTCAGGGAAATGTGGATATTCCAGTTTTTTTGATTTCGTTGAAAGCGGGTGGAGTTGGCTTGAATTTGACCGCCGCAGATTATGTTTTTATTCTCGACCCTTGGTGGAATCCTGCAGTCGAACTGCAAGCTATTGATAGGGCGCACCGAATAGGGCAAGAAAATACGGTCATGATTTATAAATTTATTACCCAAAACAGCGTAGAAGAAAAGATTTTATCTTTGCAACGCAACAAACTGCATTTGGCAACCGAACTGATCAGTTCCGAAGAAGGTTTTATGAAAAGCCTGACTCAAACTGATATTGAACAGTTATTGATGTAGAAAAAAGTAAAACCCTGAAAATCAAAAAGATTTTGAGTATAAACAAAAAAATCCAATTTTTGGCACAAAATGAAACCCGCTTTTGTTATCTTTGCAACCATACAAAACTTCCCTTTTTTATGAAAAAAATTATATTTATTCTATTTTTAAACCTAATCGTAGGCGGTGCTTTTGCTCAAAGCAAAGAAGAATTGAAAAAACAGTCGGAAAAAGAAAAGAAAAAACTCACGAAAGAATGGGGTAAAAAACTCAAAAAAGTCGATCCGATGGAGTTTAAGGCTTTGTACGAAAGTTATACGGTCAATAAAGCCGAACAAACCAAACTTACCCGCCAACTTACAGAAATGGGCAAGGAATTGGAAAAGAAAGAAAAAACGGCTCAAAAACTGCAAGTCGAGATTGACTCAATCCGTAGCAGTGCGTCGGGGCGAAATATGGCAAAAGAAGCCGATGAGGTCGATGTTGCCAATAATGATGAGTTCAAGAAAGGTTTGGTTTTCAAGGTTCAAGTTGTACCGCCGAACAGCGCCCAATTCAAGGCAGAAACTCTCGAAAAAGGCATTGATGGTAAATTGCGTTATACTTTGGGGGCTTTTCGCCGCTACGAAGATGCCGACCAGTTCAAAGTTCGCTTGCGAAAAATGGGTTTGAAAGATTCGAAAGTGGAAGCCTATAATAACAATGCCCACATGAAAATGGAAGATGCCCTGCCACTTTATAAATACCGAACCGAAAACGCAGAAGCTACAGAAGGGGAATGAGTAATTCTTGTAACATAGGCTTTAGTATGTGATCACTGGCTAAAGCCTATGCTACAAAAAAACGGTCATTTTTATCATTCACAAGCGGATTGTGATTGCGTTCCCAGAAATTGATTTCTTGGTTAGAGTTTAAAATTACCGTAGAGCAACAAGTTCCATATTGCGGACTCTGAATGAACATCGAAGAAAGCATTTTTTCCTTTTCTTGGCTTAAGCCCGTTTGCTGAATTTGATCATGTTGGGCTTCTGTTGGGTCTTGCATTGTTTGAAAAAGGTCATCTGCTGTGAATTTTGTTTGGATCGTTTTTGCAAATTTTTCTTTCGCACGTTTCACTTTGAACCAGTCCGTATCCAGTAAGTGATTGCTCAAGCCGTATAAACCCGCTTCTAATTTTCGGATTTTGTTCTCATAATTCGAAAAATAATACAATTCTTCGACAGTTCCTACCAATAAATTAAAACCGTTGTAGCTTTTGGCGGAAGTTTGGAGTTTTTCCAAATATTCTTTTGGTGAGTCTTGCCCCAGCAAAAAATTGGTCGTGAGTTCGCCTCTCGAAGGTGCTTCGGCTTTTAGATTCGCCAAATCACGATAATTGGTTAGTGCCGCAAATCTTTGGCTTGTCGTAATGCCTATCCAAGTTCCCTGTGCCTGCAAATCCTTACCCGCTATAAGAAGTGGATTGGTTTCCCAAATATGCGCCTGTAGGGTAGGGCGAGCATAAAACTCATCACGATTGGCGGCTACAATAAGTTGATAATCAGGGTGTTGTTTCCAAGAAAAGACGATTAGACACATATAAATACTGTGGTTAAATTTTTTCTATCGTAGCTTGCACATTTCTAATTTATATTTTTGCCCTACTCTCCAAAATTTTTTTCAATAGTTTATTCTGAATTATAGCCCATCGATTCGGCGTAATTGCGTAGTTTTTCTTTCAAAATATAGCGGGCGCGGTGCAGGCGCGAACGGACAGTTCCGACAGGAATATCCAAAATTTTTGCCATTTCTTCATACGTGAATCCTTCCAAATCACAAAGAATGATGACCATACGGAAATCAGTATCCAAGGAATTGATTGCTGTGGTAACTTCATCACCGATCATATCTGGCAGGGAATCTGCTCTCAAATCAAAAGAAGCGTTGTTAGCATTGTCTTCGGCGGCTTCAGCATTATAAATATTTTCGACCTCTTGGTAGTCAATTTTGGCGGGTTGTTTGGTTTTCTTCCGAAAATCGTTGATAAAACTGTTTTTCATGATCTTAAACAACCACGCTTTCGCATTTGTCCCGCGCTCAAACGAAGCAATGAATCGGTAGGCTTTCAGATAAGTATCCTGCACCAAATCCTTGGCATCATGCTCGGAAAGGGTGAGTTTGAAGGCAAAATTATACATCGAATCGATGTGCGGCATCAATTCGGCAGTAAAAATAGTGTTTTTTTCGCTATCGTTTGGTGCGCTAAATTCCTGTTCTTCGGGTGTTGGTAACATATTTTCTTGGGCAATGGGCAAAACACTCAAGCAATATTACTATTTTTTTTTCTCAAAATAAATTTTCTTGAGAAAAGTTTGTTTCAAAGCCTATCTTGCAAAAATAATGCACTATAGAAATATAGGAAAATTTTGTAGTTTTGTTATTGGCAATTAAAACGTACCATGAAAAAATATTTGATTTTAGTTTTGATCGTAACTTTTTTGATATGGCTTTTGTACCATTCGACCAATGGGTATTTGGTGCCAGGTTATCATACTTTTTTTTATACCAAATCCGATTATAAATCGTTTTTGGAAGAAATAAATGAAAAAAAAGAAAAATACAAAGCCGAATACAAAGAGGCTGATTCGAAGGAGAAAAAAGAAATTATAGAAAAAGTACAAGAACTATTTTTGGAAAATACTGAAGAAATTTTTGCCTATTGGTACGGCACAAGTTACGATCTGAACGGCACTTCGCAAACCCCTGGCGAGGGAAAAATTGCCTGCGGATATTTCGTTACTACGGTTATCAGGGATGCGGGCTTTGGGATCGATAGGGTCAGAATGGCACAAATGGCTTCGGAGGAGGCGATCAAAAAGTTGGTTGATGATAAAAAAATAAAACGATTTCACAAAGTCAAAAATGTCGAATTTGTCAAGGCGGCTCGCAAAGAAGGCGAAGGTTTGTATGTGGTAGGATTGGACACGCACATTGGTTTTTTGCTGATCAAAGGCAAAGAAGCCTTTTTTATCCACTCGACCTCGACCATTCCGCACTGCGTAATTCGTGAAGAAGCCGAAAATTCGCCGACTTTGCGACATTCGAAATACAAAGTTTTGGGAAAACTTTCAGAGGACGAAAGTTTTTTGATCAAATGGTTGGACTAATAGGATTAGGACTTACGCATTTTGCTCGTAATTGCTTAAAAATAACATTTTTTCAAAAAAATGTTATTTTTATAAATTCTTGATAATCAAGAACTAACAGTTCTTAAAGAACTGTTAGTTTTAAAAAATGCGTAAGTCATAAGGATGAAAATATTAAACTAAAAAAATTTGCAACTTACTTGCTCCTCTTAACGTCTTGTAAATCTAATCCATTAAATTATACCTAAAAATGAAAAAAAACATCATTTTAGCCTTCTCATGCCTGTTATTTTTTGCTTTGTGGGCGTGTTCGAAAACCGACACAGAAACGCTAGCTTATGCGGCGGTTAAAGCAACTTTTGGGACAAAAATCAATTTGGAAAAACTGGATAATTACGCCGCCCAATCCAAACCCAATTACATTATCCAGGACAACACAGGCAACAATCCGATCAATGACAAAAAGGCGACTCTGGGGAGGGTTTTGTTTTATGACAAAAATCTTTCTATCGATAACACCATTTCCTGTGGCAGTTGCCACAAACAAGCCTTAGCTTTTGGTGATGATGCCCAAGCAAGCAAGGGCGTAAAAGGCGGGATTACAGGAAGGCACTCGATGCGTTTGATCAATGCTCGGTTTGCCCAAGAAAGACGCTTTTTTTGGGACGAAAGGGCAAATACTTTGGAGTTGCAAACCACCCAACCTATCAAAGATCACGCAGAAATGGGTTTTAGCGGACAAACCGACCGCCCAGCTTTTGAGGCACTTTTGACCAAACTTGCCGCTATTGACTATTACAAAGAACTTTTTACGTTTGCCTACGGTGATCAGCAAATTACCGAACAACGTATGCAAGAATCCTTAGCCCAATTTGTACGGAGTATCCAATCTTTCGATTCCAAATATGACGCTGGGCGCGCCCAGGCCAATAGTGAAGCACAGCCTTTTGCCAATTTTACAGCTGCCGAAAACCAAGGAAAGCAATTATTTCTTGCTCCTCCCCAGCTTGCCCCCGATGGCACACGCATAGGCGGCGGAGCAGGCTGTGCGGGTTGTCACCGCGCTCCCGAATTTGATATTGATCCCCAATCCCGTAACAATGGAATCATTGGGACAATCAATGCTCAAGGAGCTGATCTTACCATTACTCGGTCGCCCACTTTGCGGGATTTGGTCAAAACGAACGGGACAACAAATGGAGGTATGATGCACAATGGAAATTTTAACCAATTAATTGCCGTTATCAATCATTACAACCAAATTCCTGCGGCGGCAGTCAATCAGAACTTAGACCCTCGTTTGCGCCCCAACGGAAACCCGCAAAACTTAAGGCTTAGCCAGAACGAAAAAGACGCTTTAGTGGCTTTTTTGCAAACCTTAAGCGGAACTTCAGTCTATACCGATCCCAAATGGTCAGACCCTTTTGCCAAATAAATCATGAACCGAAGCGTAACAAAAATCCAATTTGTTACGCTTTTTTTCTGGAATTTTCGAAGGTCTTTATTAAAAAAACAATAAATTGCTGTTATATACTAAATAAAGATTGGTTTTGTATGGCGAACATTCTTGTTCGCCATCGAAACGAACAAGAATGTTCGTTTTACGAATGAACTAATTTAGTTTTCCCGCCTTTGCGGGTCTTTTGACCTGCAAATTACATGAATTTTGTAGGTCGAAAGACCCGCAAAGGCAGTTTTCTATTTTAAAAATGCTTTTGAATCAAATTTTTCACTACCCAATTCTTTTTTTTATCATGAAAAAAATACTTTTATTACTATTTTTAGGATTAATAAGTCTTTTTCCTGAATTTTCTTTTGCTCAACAAAAAGAAAAAGAGGCAAGAGTGGTTTTGCATACCCAATTAGGCTATCTTTTGCGAAAAACTCACCGCAACGATTTGGCTTTCGAGAATGTCAAAAAAGGTTTGGAAATAGCCAAAGCCGAAAAAGATACCTATTGGGAAGGCGTAGCTTGCGAATATATTGGCTTGATTTATAGGGAGCGCGGTGATTTGGAAAGTGCCTCCAATTATTTTTATAAAGCCCTCGAAAAATACCAAACCCAAAAATCTGATTTGGCAGTGGCGGCAGTTTCTGACCTCATTGATGGCGAAACACCAACAGCAGATTTATATAAAAGCCTGAAAATCAATGCTCCAGCCACAGCCAAAGAATCTTTTGTCCAAATCCGAACCGCTTTTACGCTGATCGAAGCAGGGCAATTCGAATTGGCTGAAAAAGTCCTGAAACAAAATGTGGAATACATAAAAGGTAAAAATTATTATTGGGAAGCCACCGCCAACGAAGGTTTAGGTTTGCTGTACCGCCAAACCGATAAAATTGTTGATGCTTCGCAATATTTTGCCAAATCCCAACAAGGTTTTGATTATTTGAAATTGGCTTTGAGCAGTTATGCAATCCAAAATTTGCTCAAAAGCGTGCAAGGGCAAGAAGAAATATATGGCGGAATCGAAATTGGGGCAAAAGGCATTATTACAAGTGTGGTTGGGATTACGATTGACAAAAATGGGTATTACAAATACAATGTAAAATATTCGGAAACGGACAATTCCAAAAATTTGATCAATCCGAACGGTATTTTATCGGCAGAAACGGTGGCTTGGGCGGCTGGAGTGGTCGAGAAATCGTATAATTTTTTGGGGACTTCCTTTGAGTTACCTGCCGAAAAAATATTTATTGTGGGAAGTAGCGGTTTGCGTTTGTTGAAAGCTCCAGAAGTCATTTCCCTAAAAGTCCAAAACACTTTGGGAAATGTAAAAGTTGAGATTTTGACTCCCGAAAAAGAAGCAGAAATGCTTTTAAAAGGCATAATTCCTGATAAAATGCGTCATACGGCTTGCCTTGCCGACATCGGTTCGGGCAATGTGAAAGGCGGTTATTGGGTAATGGAAAAAGATCAGGTTGTGCCTTTTACGGCGGATTTTGGGACAGAATCCTTCCATGAAATGGTCGACAGGGAACGCAAAGCGGGAAAAGGTGATTATGGTACGCTTGCCAAAAATATGGCTCAAAGCAAAATTAAACCTGTTTTTCAAAACGAATTTAATACAAAACCTGTTTTGAGAAGCCGAAAAGAAATGTGTTTGACGGGCGGAATCGTCTGGGCGATGGCTACTTATCTCAAACCCGAAACCATTCTTGAGCCAGTCGTAACGATTAAAGCAGAGGAAATGGCAAAATTTAAAAACATGGCAAATATGAGCTATGACAAACTCATAAAGCCCGATTTGTCTAAACTCTCTGACGAAGCCCGCAGTAAAGTTGAAAAAGACTTGGTAAGTTTGCAAGGCATTTTCAATAAAGAAAACATTGTGGCTGGTTCGCAAATTATGGACGTTTTGACTGCCGAATTTAACCAACCCGAACCAAGCAAAAAGTTTTATTTTTTGCGACACGGGTACGTAGGTTGGGTAGCGGGCTACATTGTTCAGCACCTTGACGGCAAATACCGCAGTTACAAAGACGAATAGCAAAAGAAAAGCCAAAACGCTTCAAAAGTGTTTTGGCTTTATATCCTCATGTGTGGCATAAGCAAAATTATTAAAGTTTATGAACAAATCTGTAGCATAGACTTTTTCTGTGCCAAGAGGTTGATTTTCAATGTTTTAGAAACACCCTAAAAGGCGTTACGCAAATTGCTCCTAAACACTATTTTTTGACTAAAAATTTCTTAGTAACCAAATTCTTTTCATCAACCGATAGTGTGTAAAAATACATACCTGAAACGAGGTTTTCGACTTCTATTTTCAGTGTTTGTTGTTGAGCATCGAGATTATATTCGCCCACTACCTGCCCCAAAATGCTACGAACGATAACTTTTGCCTTTGTGCTTGGGCTGTGCAAACTGTACTTGAAAGTTGCCGAACTCACCGCAGGATTGGGGTAGAGATTCGAAATGGTAATCTGTTCATTTTGAAACAAAACATCATCAAGGTTTGAACCCGTTTGACGTGCTTCAACAGACGAACCAAAGAGTAAAAACAAGCTCAAAAACAATGATATGTAAAATTTCTTATTCATGGTGTGTATATTTCCAAATGTTTAAATTATAAGTTACTAACAATAACGGTTTTGTCGCAAACAAGTTATCGAAATGTAAGAAAATTTAGGTTATTTTTCCAAATTTTTGAACTTTTGAGCAAAAAATAATTTTTTAGGCAAATAAAAGCAAAATAACAAACATAATCAAACTGCTCAAAACGCCTACCAACCATGCCGCCATGCGGATAGGGAAAGTAATGATTTTCATGCTTGGGCTGACGATTTTTTCGGTTGTTTTTCGAACTTTTTCCAGAATTTGTATGCCCCTGTCCGCAAAACCCTCGACTGTATTTTTGGCTTCATTTTCCAAAATTTCGGCTTTTGCTCCTATTTTTTCTTTCAAATCATTTTCATTTTTGCTCACCACAGATGCCAGCTGATTGCCAAGAATAGTAAAAACTTGCTCCGCCAAGAATGCCAAAGGAGTTCCCAAAACAGGCACTTTTTTCTTGATTACGCCCCGAAGCGTGGGCAACATGACCGCAAAAAGTACGCCTTGCAACATTTCGCTTACCGAAGGCAATTCGAAAACGTGGGCTTTAAGCTGGAGTTTTACATTCTTAAAATCCTTAAAAACTTGCTGAACTGCCCCAACCGTAAGTTGTAGAATTTCATTGAGATCATGCTCCAAACTTTTCATAAGCCGTAGCATACCAAAAACAAGCGTATTGAGAATCACCAAAACCAGACCGATCCAAAAACCAAAGAAACCCAACATGATTTTTTCCTGAAAATTTGCCCACAGAAGCAAAACTACCCAAGCGGCAAAAAAGCCCAGCATTGTGGTAAGCATAATTTTAAGGACATATTTAGGAAAAAGCAACAGGTCGGCAATGCTTTCTACGAGGTCTTGGTTGCGGTACTGTTCGAGATTGATGCCTGTTTTTTGCAAAATTTTTTCTTTCAATAAAGCAATAGCTTCTTTTTTCATGTTTTTTTGGGATTAAAAAATAGTTTCCAAAACTACAAAAAACATGATTCTCTATACTACATTCGTAAAAAAATTATTCAAATCTAAAGGCTTTGTAATAAAATAAATAGCTTTTGTAGATAATTTATATTTAATTAAGCAAACCTTGTTCAAAGTATTGTCAATTTTGGCATTTTTTTATCTTTGTGCTTTTGTAACTTTATACTAAATCTTTTCTTTTTCTGTTTTTATTAAAAAATACCAAAATTATGAGAATTTTCCTTTTATTAGTATGTTTTTTTATACTTAACAATACTTTTGCTCAATATAATTTACCAAAAAATCCTACTGATAAAGGAAAAGAGGTGCAAAGTATTCCAAAAGACCTCATGAAAAAAGCAGAATCGGGCGAGCAGGAATCGATTGGAAGCGTAGCGGCAATATGGCAAGGACACTGTTTGGGAAATCCGAACCAGAAAAACTATGCAAAAGCCGTTTCTTTTTTGGACAAAATGGCTTCCGAAAACTCAATAGGCGTAAAAGCTGATTGGCGGAGATTTGTTTTGCATTTGGTTGGGGGATACGGCATGAAAAAAACGGACTTTGGGAAAGCCAACCAAATTCATACGCAACGCAATGGTTTTGAGGAACTTACACCCGAAAAAACGACTTACAAAAAGGATATTTTACCAAAGCAATTTTTTACACTTTTGTCAAAAGCCTACGACAAACAAAACCCCGATTCGCTAAGGGATAAGGTGCTTTTGGCTCGGTACTTTTTGGAATTGGATATAAGCGAACCGATTGCCAGAGAACTATTGGTTAGGGTGCGAAATCAAAACCCTGATGCAGATTTTTTATTGGAAAAATACTGGGCTTTAAAAAGTCAGTATGCTCAAAATCAGGCTGTTGATTTTACAAAAGATTATAAGGCGCTTTCCATACCCGACCTCGAACGTTGGGCTTTAGCGGGTAGCCCCATGGCAAGTATGGAATGGGTTTGGGCGAACATCAAAGCAGGCGGAAGTCCCGAAAAATCCTTTATCGAAAAATCAGAAAAATATTTAGAAAAAACCTTGAACGGAAAAGATAAGGAGCTGAAATTCAAGGCTTTCTATTTGTTACAAAATGTGCAACGTGGCAGAGAAAGGCTGGCAACTTTGCGCAAATGGTCGGCTTTGAAGGCAGAAACCAATTTGGAATATACTTTTGCTAAAAAAGATTTGGAAGAATGGGAAAGCATAGTTCCGCAACTTGAAAACTTGAACGGTTTGGGAAAAATGCTGGAAGCAAACGCTATTTCGGAAATCCCTTTGCGTAATTTCTTGCAAAATCCTAAGCAATACGCCCCCGTTTTTGCTTTATATTTGGCTTTGAAAGAACCGATCAATGCCAATTTTATAGGCGAAGAAAACCTCCTAAAATACCAAAAAGAATTGCAAAAACATCTACAAAAAACAGTTAATCAAGCAGATACCATCAAAACGGTTTTGCAGTTTTGGCAATGGGCTACTCGAAGCGAACACGCTGTTTTGGCTAGTCCAAGTTTTCTGAAAGAAATGCAAAATGTGAGTTTTGGTCGTTTGGAAACTTTGATTGGGCAGACAAGTCATTTGGAAACTTTGATGGAAGATTTTACAGAAATAAATCTCTTAAAACCTACAGAATGGCTTGATAATCAGAAAATTATGACTTTGAAAGGAGAGATTATTCAGCGGATTCGGCTGGTCGTAGCGCAGAGTAATAGTGTGCAGGATTTGGTAAGGTTAAAGGCTAAGATTGAAAAAAATGCACTGCTTTCTGCCCAGTATCCCGAATTTGGGGCAGATTATGAAAAACGTTTGAAAGAAATTAAGGCAAAAAGGGAAGAAATTGCCTTTTATGAATACCAATTAAGGTTGGAAAATATGAGTTTTACGGATATGTCGATAGCCCGAATCTACCAAGCTGAACTATCATCGGACTCAAGACTCACTCCGTCTTTTCGAAATCAACTTTTGGGTACAGTTCGCAGAAAAGCCCTTTTGGGAACTTACGGAAAAACACCTACTGTGCTTAAAATCAAAGAATTAGAACGCCTTTTGATGTTCGAAACTTGGCTCAAACCCGAAGGTTACGATATGCTTTTCGAGTACAAAAGTGATAATCCGTATTGGTTTTCAGGTGATATTATGATGGGTGCGCACAAGTACCATTATGAGGTGATCAAGGAAGAAGAAAGCGGAAAATATGAACTTGATATTCGATACGCTGATAAGAGCAGTTCCGCCTTTCTCTACCGACATTTGATTGAAATAAATGCACAAGGCGATCAATTTGCGGTGCGAATCCCTTGTTATAAGTATGACGGTTATCGTGAAAAACCTGATGGGCATTTGGCGGCAATCTACAAACGCAGTAGTTATGAGGTTGAATATCAGGCAGTTGGCGGAATGCAAGGCAAACGCACTTCGGAAGGTTCAACGCAAAAACTTTCAAACGAATTTTCGGAAAAAGCGGCGGCACGAACCGCAGTCGAATATTTGATCAAAAATTACAAAAATGCTTTGAAGGCACATTAATAAAAAAGTGGCGGTTATACTGAAACTAAATTGGTTTGTGTCGTAAAACGAAGTTCTTGTTCGTTTTTGGGCGAACAAGAATGTTCGTCTTACAGAACCACATTTGATTGAGTATAAAACCGCCACTACACAAACCCATGACTGAAAATATTTATGATACCGAATACGTAAAAGGGCTGTTCAATAGAATGTCCAATTCCTACGAAAGAATGAATTATATCACCTCTTTCGGGTTTTCGATCCGCTGGCGAAGCCAATTTTTACAGCATTTAGAAGCGACAAAAGAAAAAGTCGAAATAATCGATTTGCTAACGGGCATGGGCGAAACATGGTACGCTGTCAAAAAACGGTTTCCCAATGCGAATCTGACTGCCCTCGATTTTTCGGGGGAAATGATCAAACGTGCCAAAATTAAAAATGCCAAATATTATCAAAATAAGGTGCTTTTGGAACAGCAAGACGTTTTAAAAAACGAATTGGAAAGCAAAAAATACGATTTTGCAATTTGTTCTTTTGGACTGAAAACCTTTGATGCGGAGCAGTTAAGCATATTGGCAAGGGAAACGAAGCGGATTTTGAAAGACGGAGGGCAGTTTTCCTTTATCGAAGTGTCGAAACCCGATAATTGGCTATTACGAATCCTTTATCAAATCCATTTGTCTTGGCTTGTGCCGCTTGTCGGGAGGCTTTTGCTCGGCAACCCAAGCGAATACAAAATGCTTTGGGCTTACACCGTCAAATTTGGGAATGTTCGCAAAGCCTCCGAAATTTTCAGAAATGCAGGACTCGAAGTGCAAGAACAGGCTTATTTTTACGGTTGTGCAACAGGTTTTAGTGGAAAAAATGCTTGAAAAATAGTTAAAATAGTTTAAAACATTTATCTTGCAAGCTATGTTGTAGGGACAAAACAAAACGTCTAAGTCATGCTCGAATTATTCAATGCGACCGCTTTCAAATGTAGTAAATTGATTACGCAAGCCTACAGCACTTCGTTCTCGATGGGAATCTGGACTTTGCACCCCAAACTCCACGATCCGATCTATGCCATTTACGGCTTTGTGCGTTATGCCGATGAAATTGTAGATACCTTTCATGATTTTGACAAAAAAAATCTCTTGGAACGTTTCGAACAGGATACTTATCGAGCCATTGAAGAAAAAATAAGCCTCAATCCCGTCTTGCAATCTTTTCAACTGACTGTAAATCAATATCATATAGAATCAGAACTGATTGCGGCTTTTCTGGATAGCATGGCAATGGACTTGCACCGTTCGGCTTATGATGCCTCGAATTACAAACAATATATTTATGGATCGGCAGAAGTGGTGGGTTTGATGTGTTTGCGTGTTTTTTGCGAAGGTGATAAGGAATTGTATGAAAAACTCAAAGAACCAGCCTGTCGACTGGGTGCGGCGTTCCAAAAAGTAAATTTTTTAAGGGACATGAAAAGTGATTTTGAGGACAGAGGTCGGGTTTATTTCCCCAATGTTAGTTTCCAACATTTTAATAAAGATGCCAAAAAACAGATCGAAGACGACATTCAAGCAGATTTCGATCATGCCTACGAACATGGCATTACCAAACTGCCCAAAGAAGCCCAATTAGGCGTATATTTGGCGTACATTTATTATTTAAAATTGTTTGAAAAAATCCGTAATGCCCCTGCCGAAACGGTCATGAACGAACGGATCAGAGTACCAAATCGCCGAAAAATTACCCTTTTGCTCGAAAGTTACGTAAAACACCGTTTGAATTATATTTGACAAAACTTTCCAAAAGCACAAAACTTTTGGAAAGTTTTGCTTTTTGTAAGACCTTTGCGAAAGTATTTTTTTTAATTTAATCTTCTCAAAAACATGAAAAATTCCTTTTTGTTCTATGCCTTTCTTTTATTTGCAAGTATTTGGTTTACAACAGCTTGTGAGAAAAAAACAGAAAAAACTAATGAGCAAACGACTCAAGAAAGTACAAACACTACAGATACGAAAACAAACACTATCGCCCCTGCCGAGGACAAATCACGCCGCCCAAGCCCGCCCGATAGTGTGGTCATGAAAGTGGGAGAGGCTCAAGTGAAACTTGTCTATAGCAAACCTTCGGTAAAGGGCAGAAAAGTATGGGGCGACCTTGTTCCCTTTGGTGAAGTGTGGCGTACGGGAGCAAACGAAGCAACGGTTTTCGAAACCTCGACCGACATTATGGTACAAGGCAAAAAACTTCCAGCGGGAAAATATGCCCTTTTTACCATTCCTGACCAAAAATCTTGGACGGTTATCTTCAACAAAGTGTATGACCAATGGGGTTCGTTCAAATATGACGACAAAGAAGACGCTTTGAGAACAAACGGAAAAGGCGAAATGGTAGCAGATCACGCCGAAGTGCTAACCTTTGCGGGTGATGAAAAAACAGGCAAAATAACCTTGCGTTGGGAAAAAATGCAAGTAAGTTTTGACCTTGCCGCTGCAAAGTAAAAGCTAAATTTAAAATAAAATAATTTTGACAAGGGGGCTTGCCCCCTTGTTTTAAGACGCATTTTTTGGAAAAATCAAACAAATACCTACCTCAACATATTATATTCCCCAATAAAAAATAATTAAAACCTATGCACAAACATCTGATTTCTCTCAAAGGGCTTTTTGTAGCCCTATTTATTTCTTTTTTGGTTTCTTGCTCCTCAAGTAGCGAAACGCCTACTCCCACAGGACGCGGAACGGTTATTTCCAAAACCTTGCAAGGTAGTTTTACAACCCAAGCCCTCAAACTTTTGCTTCAAGCGGGTGGCTTATCGGGTTTTGGTGATCCCAAGTTTGACGTAGAGGTTTATTCGGTGATTTATGAAACCATCGATACTAAAGGGCAAAAAACGCAGGCTTCAGGAATGTTTGCCATGCCCAAAAATGTAGGAAAAGCCTTACCTTTAGCAAGTTATCAACATGGAACGGTTTTACAGAAAAATGATGTTCCTTCCCGCGCCAAAGGTTCTTACGAAGTCGGACTTTTGTGGGCAATGGACGGTTATGTGGTTGCCATGCCTGATTTTCTGGGTCTGGGCGATAGCCCTGGTTTGCACCCTTACATTCACTCCGCAAGCGAGGCAACAGCCGTTGTGGATATGCTTAGGGCTTCTCGCAGTCTGGCACAAAGTTTTAATACCCAACTCAACGGACAAGTTTTTTTGTTTGGTTATTCGCAAGGCGGACACGTAACTGCCGCCGCACATAGAGAAATCGAGGCAAAACACGCTTCGGAATTTTCTTTGACTGCCGTGGCAGATTTGGCTACTCCTTTTGATGTAGCAGGCGTTCAGTACGAGGCTTTGGTCAGAAAAGCTCCTTTTCCGTCCCCTGGTTTTTTCCCCTATGTGCTTTTTGCCTACAATTCGGTCTATAATTGGTATCCTGATGCGACAACTATTTTGGCTACTCCTTATAATACGACTCTACCCAAATATTTTACGCCCGAAATGCCTTTCTCTTTGGGACAAATGGAAACTGAACTACCTGCTTCCAAAATTCCAACTGATATTTTGAAACCCGATATTTTGCAAGCAATTTTGGCAGATGCCAACCACCCGATTCGTAAGTCTTTGAAAGAGAATGATTTATACGAATGGACTCCTAAAGCGCCAGTTTTGATTTGTCATTGTGATGGCGACCAGCACGTGCCACAAGCCAATTCCCTAAAAGCCGAGCAAAGTTTTAAATCGAGAGGGGCAAATGTAACCTTTCAGAATCCGCTGGCAGGCGGAACGCATTTTACTTGCGCTTTGCCAAGTTTTGCGGCTACCAAGCGATGGTTTGATACGCTGAAAAAATAAGGTAATACAAAATAAGAATCGCTTTTGTACAGCGAACATTCTTGTTCGCTATAGAAGCGAATTATCGGACACTTCGAAAGTGTCCGATAATTTAAAAACTGTTTAAAAATTCGGTTAATAAATTAAAATATCCTTCAAATTTGGTCAAGGGCAGGGTTTCTGGGCGATCATAAACGTCATGGTAGGCTTGGATTCCTCCCATCAAATAAATAAAAAAAGATTTTACGCCTTTTTCTGTGAAAAAATAATGATCGGAATTGGCGGCTTTTCCTCGCTTGTCTATTTTTGGAAGAAATTGCTTTTGCAAATTTATCTTGCGTAATTTTTCAAAATCTTCAGTAAAAACTGCCCCATTCACCACCGTAGCGCCCGTGTCGCCTGTTCCTGCCAAATCCAAATTGATCAGGAATTTGATTTGAGAAAGCGGAAAACGTGGATTATTGACATAATATTGAGAACCTACCAAACCTGCTTCTTCAGCCCCAAAAGCCATAAAAACTGTGCGGCATCGGGGTGGATTTTTCTGATAATGGCGTGCTAAAGCCAAAAGCATAGCGATTCCGCTGGCATTGTCATTTGCCCCCGCAAAATAAACCTCTTTGCCCAAACCGCCCAAATGGTCGTAATGGGCTGAAACCACTATACAAGAATCGGTTTGTTCTGTTCCTTCAAGGTAACCAATCACATTCTGGGAAACATATTCAGATAAGAGCTTGGCATCAAGCCGAAATTGTACTTTTTCGATATTTCGTGGCAAGCTGTCTTCCAAAACCTCGAAAGTAGGGGGCATATTCTGTTCGGTAGCAACCGTCATGGTGAGCTTCTTTTTCAAAACTACGAAACCTTGTGCCGAATAGAGTTTTTGCAAACAAGGCAGAGGCAGTTTTTGAAATTGTGCTTGGAAACGATCAGGATAGACAAGGATATTTTTTTCTAAATTTTGGGCTAAAAAACGCTGTTGAGCATTAGGATCGGTGAAAATAAGGCTGTCCAACCAGCGTATTTTAGGTTTGCCAGTCCCCGAAACCGAACCCGCTTGTACGATAAAATCTTTCCCTATCTCAAGTTTCTGTCCATTTATGGAAAGTTCGACTTCTGGGAAAGTATTGACTGAAAGTGGAAAAGTTTGGAAATAATCCTGCCCATATTTTTTCAAACCATATCTCTCAAAGGCTTTTGCAATCCATTCTGACGCTTTCTGATCGCCTTTTTGTAAATAACCCCTTCCAAAAAATTCCTTCGAAGTCAAAACGGCAATATCCTTTCGAGCCTGAACCATGTCGATTTGGGCGTTCGAAATTTGAGCATCAAAAAGAAAAAAAGAGAAAAAAACAAGTAAGTAAGTCGTATTTTTGAGTGTAGATTGCATAATAGGTATTTTTTTAATTCAAAAAAGGATTGTATTTTATTTCATAAGCCACCGTAGTCGGTTCGCCATGTCCAGTATAAACAACCGTTTCAGGCGGTAGGCTAAACATTTTGGTTCGGATCGAATGCAATAGGGTTTTATGATCACCCCCAGGCAGATCGGTTCGCCCAATGCTTCCCCTAAAAAGCACATCACCATTGATACAAAAACCTTGTTTGGCGTGATAAAAAACCACGTGTCCAGCCGAATGACCTGGCGTAAAAATTACCTGTAGGCTATTTTCACCAAACTCGATGGGTTTTTCGAGGTCAATCAGGGCATCGGCTTCGCTGGATTCGTAGCCCTCGAAACCATACACAGGGGCATAAGTTTCTACGGCTTTCAAATACGGGACTTCGAGGGCGGGGATCAGCAAAGGCACACCAAAAGTTCGTTTGACGAAAGCATTGCCCAAAACGTGGTCGATATGGCAGTGCGTATTGAGTAAATATTTGATTTTGAGTTTTTTCTGCTCAATGTAATTTTTGAGTTCCGCTTGTTCCTCACGTTCATAACAGCCTGGGTCTATGATGAGTGCTTCGCCCGTAGGATCGGAAAGTATGTAGGTGTTTTCGCCAAAGGCATTAAAGGTAAAAACTTGAATATCAATCATTTGTGAAATATTTTTTCTGCAATTTATAAAAATAAAGTACAGAAAAAAGCACAATTAAGAATTATCTTTATTCTATTTCTGCCACGATTGGCAAGTTGATCGTAAAAGTTGTGCCTTTGTCAAGTTCAGAACTCACATTGATAGTTCCGTGATGCTTTTCGATAATGGTTTTCGAGATCGAGAGTCCCAGCCCAGTTCCTTCGCCTACCTGCTTGGTGGTAAAAAAAGGTTTGAAAAGATTTTGCCTATTTTCCTCCGATATACCGCTTCCTGTATCCGTTATGGTAATTTCTGCGTGATTTCCTTTTTGTTGGGTCTGAATTGTAATCATTCCTTCATTTTTGATTGCCTGAATCGCATTGGAAAGCAAATTCATAAAAACTTGATTCAATTTGCCAAAATAACACTCGATTTTGGGCAATTCAGGATCGTAATTTTTAACAATTTTAATGCGGTCTTTGTATTGGTTTCGCAAAATCACAAGCGTAGAATCAATCCCATTATGAATATCGGCTTTTTGTAAAGTATCCTCATCTGCTCGGACAAATATTCGCAAACTTTTTGAAATTTCTGTCGTGCGTTCCGCCCCTATTTTGATATCCATAATACTATTTTTCAATTCCACTAAAAGGTCTTCATACTCTATATCTTCTTTCAAAATTCGTATTTCTTGTCTAAATTTCTCTATATTTTGTGCCTCCAATTTGTCCAATTCCTTGTATTTGTCCAAGACTTCGAACAAGTTTTCGAGCAGAACCTGCAAGGATTGAATGCCTCCATAAACAAAATTGATCGGATTATTAATTTCGTGCGCCACGCCTGCGGTTAGCTGTCCTATCGAAGCCAATTTTTCTGAAGAAAACAATTTACTTTGCGTTTGTTGTAAATCTTGCAGGGTTTTTTCGAGTTCCACATTGATCAGATGCTCTTTTTCAAAGGCTGTTTTTACCTGATATTCGGCTTTTTGCAATT
>JAAFHK010000079.1:9012-13045 GCA_013297565.1 Cytophagales bacterium | reverse complement strand
GTAAGTTCGCATATCGTAAGGACTTCTTTTTTCATCATTTGGAGGTTTTGAGAATGTCCTGCTCCCGTGAGTTCGTTGTCGGTGTCGGCTACCAAAATAGCGTGCAAACTCTGCGAATGCAGTTGGGCGGCAAAAAACAAAAAGAGGATCAGTACCCAAGCATTTTTCATAGTTTTCGATGGCTTATTTTTGCGAATTTAGGTTTTTTCTGTATGTATAGCCACAAATTACACGAATTTACACGAATAACTTATGAAAATTCGTGCAATTTGTGGCAAATTTTATTAGGAAAAATGAAATAGTGCCAAAAATGCTTATTTTTGGGTTTGTAAAGTTTTAACAAACATCATTTTTATGCAACAAACAAACAAAAACCCCAATGCATGGGCGTGGATTCCGAGTCTGTATTATATTCAAGGTTTGCCTTATGTGGTCGTTATGGCGGTTTCTGTTGTTCTTTACAAACGGCTTGGTGTGTCGAATACAGATATTGCTCTTTACACAAGTTGGTTGTATCTGCCTTGGGTAATCAAACCGCTTTGGAGTCCCTTTATTGATATGTTTCGCACTAAGCGTTTTTGGGTTTGGGCAATGCAGTTTTTGATGGGAATTTGTTTTGCAGGGGTTGCCCTTTCTCTACCAACTTCCGATTTTTTACGCTATTCTTTAGTTTTTTTCTATTTGGTAGCTTTTAGTTCGGCTTCGCACGATATTGCCGCAGACGGTTTTTACATGATGGCTCTTGATGATAGCCGTCAATCCTTTTTTGTGGGGATCAGAAGCACTTTTTACCGTTTTGCAAGCATTACGGGGCAAGGTTTGATCGTCATTTTGGCGGGAACTTTGGAAACCAATAACTATTTCCCCATGAATACACCTAATGCATGGGCGATTACTTTTTTGATCATTGCGGGTTTGTTGGGTTTGGCTTCGGTTTATCACTATTTCATGTTACCTAAGCCTGAAAAAGATACTCAAAAATTGGAAAATACGGACATAAATACCGTTTTAAGCGAATTTTTTAAAGTTTTTGTACTTTTTTTCCGCAAAAAAGATTGGTACTTAATGATTGCTTTTTTGCTTTTGTACCGCTTGGGCGAATCACAATTAGTCAAATTGGCTTCTCCTTTTCTTCTTGATGGTTTGGAAAAAGGCGGTCTGGGGCTTTCAACCGAACAAGTCGGGTTCGTTTATGGGACAATCGGTGTAATTGCCCTTACGCTGGGTGGAATTTTGGGCGGAATCGCTATTTCGGCGCGTGGGTTAAAATTTTGGCTTTTTTATATGCTTTTGGCAATCAACGTCCCAAACTTGGTTTATGTTTATATGAGTTTTGCCCAACCCGAATCGTTTTGGTTGATTAGTTCGTGTGTGGCTATTGAGCAATTCGGTTATGGTTTTGGTTTTACGGCATATATGCTTTATATGATTTACATTTCTCAGGGCGAACACGCTACGGCACACTACGCCATTGGGACTGGTTTTATGGCTTTGGGCATGATGCTTCCTGGCATGGCAAGTGGCTGGATTCAAGAACAGATCGGCTACCAAAACTTTTTTATTTGGGTAGTAATTGCGACCATTCCCAGTTTTGTGATCGGAAAAATGGTTCAGATCGAAGAAAATTTTGGTAAAAAGAAATAAAAACAAACCTCGATTCGACTGTTTTTAGAGAGAACTTAGGTATTTTTTGGTAGAATCCAAGTTTGAATAGTTTAGCACTTTCAGCACAGGAATTTAACAAGCATATTCGCAAGCATTGGAGCATGGGAAACAGTTTGCATTGGCAATTAGATGTGAGGTTTCAGGAGGATCGCTGTCGAATCACAAAGGATCATGCCCCTGAAAATATGGCTTGTTTGAGAAAAATGTCTTTGCAAGGTTTGTTACAAGTTCAAGACAAGCAGAGCATCAAAAGCATAAGAAAAATGGCGGGTTGGAATGACCAGTATTTTATCAATATTTTGAAAAATATGCGTTTTTATACTGAAACTAAATTGGTTTGTGTCGTAAAACGAACATTCCTGTTCGTTTTTGTGGCGAACAAGAATGTTCGCCCTACAGAACCACATTTGATTGAATATAAATGCGTTTAACCTGCATAAAATTATGAAAAAACATGAAAAGCAAAATGAGCTGTCGGCAAAAGTTTTTAAAACTTGAATGTGCGAAAGTAAAACGAACCAGCCTTGTCAGAAATGACAAGGCTGGTTCGTTTTTACAACCTTTTAATAATAAAATAGGTTGTAATAAAAGAACTCATAATACTCACCAAAGAAGTGATCGTAGTCAGTACCGTATTTACGTCCTGAATGGTATTTTGGGCAACTTTTCGGCGCGGTTCGATATATATAATGTCGTTGGGTTCGATTCGCAAATTTGAATTTTTAAAATCATTCCATTGAGTCATATTGACTTCTTGCATAATTGGATTAGTCAAAATATTTCGAATAATTTTAATTTTATTGGTTTTTACTATGCCTTCCAAATCGTTTCCCGCCAAAGTCAGGATTTCCAAGAGGTGCATACTTTCGTACTGGAGAGGAATAATTTTATTACCCAAACCGCCCATAACGATCACTCTCCGATTGCTTAGTTTGGTTACTACGTATGAATCCTTGTAATATTTTTGAAATTTTTTGGACAAAAGGCTGTCAATTTCATACACTTTTGCTCCTTTAGCGGTAATTGCCCCAACTAAAGGCAAATAAACGCTATCGTTGTCATGCACCATATAACTCCTGATCTGCCTGATTCCGCCACCCATCATATTTGCTCCTTGCATATTGGGTTGTTGTGTTACAACTTGTAATTGGTTGTAATTGATCAGTTCCCATTCAGGATCGAGAATTATTTCGCCTTTCTTGGTAAAAAGTTCGATAGTAATATAGTCAAAATGGGCTATTTTATAATTGGCTTCAGCTTCCTTAAGCATTGCCAAAAAAACGGCTCGATCTACCGAACCTTCCGACTGGAACAAAGCATAGCGCGAAGTATGACAGGCAGTCAAAAAAAACATTCCTAAAAGGCTATAGACAAAAACAGAAAATGGTTTCATACAAAAATTAATATTGAAAAAGTAAAATAAAAATACCATTTTTACAAGAAAAATGGTATTTTTTAAGAAAAATAAATTACACTTTTCGCACCCAACCGTGATTGTCTTGGCTTCTGCCTCGTCTGATGTCTTCAAGGGCTTTCAAGAAACGCATTCCCAAGCTACTTTCTTTCAAAGGTTGTAATTGGTGCGTATGGTTTTGGTACGCAATGGTATCGATAGGGGCAATCGTGGCGGCAGTTCCCACCCCAAAGGCTTCTTGCAAAGTGCCTTTTTCGATAGCCCAAACAATTTCTTTTACGCTAATTTGGCGTTCTTCGAAATCCACACCCATGTCTTTGGCTAATTGCAAAACGCTTTTGCGGGTAATTCCTGAAAGAATCGTATCACTTGTACTTGGTGTAATCAAAACATTATTGATCACAAACATAACGTTCATCGTGCCAGATTCTTCGATATATTCGTGCGATTTGGCATCTGTCCAGAGGAGTTGGTCATACCCATGTTTTTGGGCAATCTTGGCGGGTTGCATCGAAGCCCCATAATTTCCTCCTGTTTTGGCATAGCCTGTTCCGCCTTCGCAAGCGCGCGAATATTGGGTTTCGACCTTTACTTTTACAGGTTGAGTATAATATTTACCTACTGGGCAGGTCAAAATCACAAATTTATACGTTTCCGAAGGGCGCATTCCCATAAATTCGTCTGCGGCGTACATAAAAGGACGAATATAAAGCGAACTGCCGTCTTGGGGCGGAATCCAATCCCTATCCAAATCCAAAAGGGCATCAAGTCCTTGCAAAAAAATGTCTTCAGGAACAGAAGGCATACACATACGCATTGCCGAAATATTGAACCGTTCCCAGTTTTGGTCGGGACGGAAAACCAATACTTCGTTTTGGCTCGATTTATAGGCTTTCAAGCCCTCGAAAATAGTTTGACCGTAGTGCAAAGAAGCACTTGCGGGCGTAAGGGTAA